>NZ_JBMKHS010000004.1:0-218665 GCF_049238105.1 Enterobacter cloacae complex sp. IR5418
GAAAACACAACCCGCTACGGGGGAGACTTACCCGAAATCTGATTTATTCAACAAAGCCCGGCTGTTCATCAGAATCAGCCAGCTTATTCGTAACTTTTTTATAATCTTTAAAGGTGAGATACCCCTGCTGGCCGCAAAAGATAAGCAGCACAAACATAAAACAAGGCGTTATCCACCGTGACAGAAATGAGAACCTCATTTTTTATCCGGCCTGTAGCAAAGCAAAAATAAGCAGCGTCATACTGCGCCAATATGGAGGAAAATAGTAATAAGCTGTTGCAAAAGCGACCACCGACTTCGCCACTAACTTTCATAAAGAAAAATATTGACCGTATAAAATCCAGATGTTAGGCATGGCCTGGTGGATATTTTTACCCTGTTTGCAAATTGACCACCCCAGGGCATTACCGTACTTTCTGGTGCTGTTGCTATTCCTAATCAGAGACGGTAAGTCGTTATGTATCAGAGCCACTTTAATTTTAAAAATCCGCCATTCAGGACAATCACCCGTTTATCCGGTGATTTTCTGGTGCCTTATCATCAGGACGTGTTCAACCTGCTGAAAGAGAAAACCCAACTGGCGGGAATTATCGGGCTGTTTTGCGACGACGCGCCGCTTCTGAGCCAGTTCATTGACGCGCTGAAAGCCAGCAACAACACCGTTCTTGCCATCAACGCGTTTCCCAAACTGAGTGCCAGTAGCCTGCTGTACAAACTCAACCCGGGAACGAAAGCGATTAAAGATCGCATGCAGGCGGTGGATGCCGTCGTGCGCCAGTGGCAGGAGGGGAAAGCGAAATCCAGAGTGCTGACGATTGCCCATGCCGAAGCCATGAAAGAGAGCTGCCGTGAAGTATTGGGCACGCTGCTCACGCGCGCCCAGGAGCTGAACTTCCGGCTCTCCGTGGTCCTCACGGGCACGGCGGATCAGGCAATCCTGCTCGGGCAACCTGAACTGCGCGAATATACGCACACGCATCATCTCCTGCGCCCCCTGACCTGCCGCGAATACCTGAGCTATGTTCAGGCCCAGTGCGAAGAGCACGGCTGTGAAAATTCACCGTTAACGCCAGCCCGCGTGCGCAAAATGCACACGCTGACCAAGGGCAACATCAGCAAACTGAACGCGCTGGCGCACCTGTCAATGCTCGCCGCCTGGACAGAACGCGCGGCGCAGGTCAGCCCACGACATTTACTTCTGGCGGCGGGAGAGATCCAGCCCGCCAAAAAACACGGTAAGCGCCTGGCAACCGTGGGGCTGTTTGCGTCCGTGCTGTTTGCCGCCTGCGGCTGGTATTTGACCTCGTCCATCAGCGCGCGTCTTCCGATCCAACTGCCGGTGCCGGTCAGCTGGAAACAGCAGGCGCCAAAAGCCGACGCGCCCGTGGTGCCGGTTATCGACAACGAAATGGTTAATCAGCCGGATGCGATGCACCAGCTTTATCTGATGTGGGGGTATGACGCCTCGGCGGAAGATGCGCTTTGTGAGAACGCCGCGAAGGTGAACCTGATGTGTAAACAGGGGAACACATCGCCGGATACGCTGGCGAAAGAGGGTTATCCGTGGGTAAGTGAACTCAAAACGGGCGGGCATCTTAACTATGCGGTGGTCGCCCGCGTTGGCGACACCTCGATTGACCTGTTGATGAATAACCGCACCTGGCAGGTGAGCCGCAGCTGGTTTAACCGCCATGCGACCGGCAACTTCACCCAGTTGCACCGTCTGACGCCGGAAGGTAAGGACGCGATCGGCGCGGCCAGCGACAGTAAAGACATGGCCTGGCTGGATCGGCAATTAAGCCTGGCGCTGAGCCAGCCCGAAACCCATGCCCGGATCTGGACCGCAGAGATGATGAAACGCACCCGCGAGTTCCAGCAAAAAATAAATCTGCCCGTGGATGGCATCCCTGGAGAAGATACGCTGATGCAGTTAATGCGCGTCACCAACAGTACGCCAAGCGTACTGATCCAGGCCAGCCAGACGAAAACGGACGCGAAAACGCAGGAGAAGAAAGCCTAATGTCAACCATCTGTCTTGCGGCCCAGCGCAGCTACACCACCGGGGAAGCGGTCTGGTTTTCGTACCGCCTTCCCAGCCTGAAAACCGTGTTCGGCAACAGCCTGTTATGGATGGTTGGGCTTTGCGCCATGCTGGTTGCCGGCCTGTATGCGCATATCTACTGGAACCTGCGCCATCCGGCCCCTGAACCGGTAAAAGCCAGCGTTGCGAAACCGGAAACGCAGCTTTCCGATATGCATTACGTGTACGTGAGTAAACCGTTCCCGCATCCACATCCCGCCCCCGCGCCGATGCATGTTGATGTTCCACCGATGCAGGATCTGCCTATTAACAGCGATGATGCCGACTGGCAGCAGGCGCCCGACGGTGCAGTGCCGCACGACACCTCGCGGGATACCTTACCGGGAACCGAGGCGCACGAGCAGGATATGCCTTCCGCCAGCGCTGACCATAATGACCGTGATAACGCGTCATTAACGGAATTATTTAAGCAGGCGTTAAAAGAACAGGAACGAGATTATTCGCAAGGCAAAATTCCCGCGCCGCCGGTTGACGAAACGCAGGATAATTCTCAGGCCAGCTTAAAAAATTATGGACATAGCCGTTCTCCCTTAAGTATTAAAGAAGAACGGCTGGAGCAGGATTAGTATTTTTCAGGAAGCGTGGTGAGGTTAAGCAGTCGCCCTTTTTCGACCACAATATATTGACCTTTTTTAAGGTCGGAGAGAATTTTGATAATGGTACTACGCGCCAGGTTAGTGTATTCCTGAATGTAATCGTAAACGTTAATATCACGTTGCTGATGAACAATCAGATCATTAATCTCGTACAAAAATTCGCGAACAACGGAATAAGCACTGCGGGCAACCAGAACATCATCACGCTTGCTCAGCATGCAAATATACCAGGACAGGACTTTGGTCAGTTCTGGCCATAAGTTTTTTTCGGTCATCAGCTGGGCGAAGTCCTCCTTCCTGACTGAGCGAACAATAGTATTCGCCCTTACAAGGCCGTACATGTGGGTGGCGTTGTAATACATAGATGAGAGGCCAAAGATGCAATGTCCGGTCACGGTAAACATGCACAGTTCGTCAGATTCACGTCGAAATTCCACTTCGCCGCTGACGATAATATGAATATACCCGGTATCAGCAGTGGAGATTTTTTGCCATTTCTTTAATGTTTTTTCTTCAAAGACTGAAGTTGCTGAAATGATTTTTTCCATTTCATGATGCGGACGTAATTTTTTTGCATAGATGCTTAACATTGTTATACCCGATTTAAGATATGATTATAAAAAAACATGGCCACGGCATGGGCGCCGAACCATAAAGCCCTTCCTGGTGGAAATTTAAAAACAAGCAAAAAAAGTAAAGCTTTTAATTTATTTGCCAGAATACTTAGCAAGCTATGTGTCTATCTTAAATCCGGATAATTTTAAGTCAATTTACTAAAAGTTAATTGATTTTGTACTTAAGATTAATCTCATAGAAAATCAGACAAAAATACTCTCTATGAGGTATATAAATGGCTCAACCTTGCCCGTATTTCTCTAAAAGTGCTTCGGCAATGGCCATCGTTTCCACATCTGCTATGCCGTTCCATAATTGCGGACGAAAATGCATCTGGAAGACCATAATGATGCGTTGCTGCTGTACTGGCGTAGCGTCCTCGGGGACTTCGTAGCCGTAGCGCGACAGCAAATCGAGCAGGACAGCCGTATCGACCTGCTGATAACGTGGTCGTCCGTTGATAAAGAAGTTTACGCGTGCCGGATCGGGCCATGCGCCTATGCCCTGTTGCGCCAGTTCATGCCACGGGAACAACGGGCCAGGATCGTCTTTACGCTGCGGGGCAATATCCGAATGCGCCACCACGTTCTGCGGCTTGATGTCGTAACGGGCGATGATGTCTCTGGCGAGTGGGATCAGCGCCGCAATTTGCGTTGGTTCAAAGGGGGCGAAGGTTTTTACGCCATGCGTTTTCCGCCAGCCGCGATTTTCCAGCTCAATGCCAACGGACGTATCATTTATACGGTTAGTGCCACGCCAGAAGCTGATGCCTGCATGCCAGGCCAGTTCGCTCTCCGGCACCAGTTGCCAGATACGGGGTTTGCCGTCCGGTGCGGGGGGATTGGCGGGGATAAGATAATGTGAACTGACGTTTTTATCGGTTAACGTCGCAAGCGACGTGTCAAAATCATCTGCGGTGTAGTGGATCACCAGCACCTTTATACGCGGGTAGGCCGCCTGCGCCTGATGGCGCGTATCCAGTTCGTACGCGCCTTTATCAACAATGCCTTTTTCCTGGGCACATCCTGCCAGCAGCAATGCCAGCAGGAGGGTTGAGAGCGAACGCTTCATCGACGGGTTTTCACCGCCGTGCCGCTTACGCTCACCATCAGCATGCTGGCATCTTTCCCGACCGTTTCGTAGTCAATATCTATGCCCACCACCGCATCCGCACCCAGTGCTTTGGCCTGCTCGCCCAGCTCTTTAAACGCAATTTCGCGGGCCTTACGCAGCTCTTTTTCGTACGCGCCGGAACGTCCGCCGACGATGTCCCGAATACCGGCAAAGAAGTCGCGGAAGATATTGGCGCCCAGAATCGCTTCGCCGGTCACCACGCCGCAATACTCGGTAATCGGTTGTCCTTCCAGGGTTGGCGTTGTTGAAAACTGCATACTTTCTCTCCTTCTTTAGCGTTCAATGCGTTAGCAACAGCATTATCGGTTCGTTACGCTATGATTGAAAGGATAGTTAATAAATAAGGAAATCAACATGCGCTACTCTGCTTTAACGCTTTTAGTGCCATGCGCGCTGGTGCTCAGCGCCTGCACAACGCCGGTCACGCCAGCCTTTAAGGATATCGGAACCCGCAGCGGCCCTTGTATCGAGGGCGGCCCGGACGCCGTGGCGCAACAATTTTATGATTACCGTATTCAGCATCGCGGGAATGACATAACTGCCCTGCGCCCGTACCTGAGCGATAATCTGGCGAAACTGCTGAGCGATGCCACCCGCGATCCGCAGCATAACGCGCTGCTGTCATCCGATCCGTTCTCCAGCCGCGCCACGCTGCCGGACAGCGCTGAGGTCGCCAGCGCGTCCACCATTCCGAATACCGACGCACGCAATATTCCCCTGCGCGTGAAGGTGACCCAGGGGACGCAAACCTGGCAGGATGAGGTGCTGATGATTCGTGAAGGCCAGTGCTGGGCAGTCGACGATGTGCGCTACCTCGGTGGCAGCGTTCATGCCCCGGCTGGCACCCTTCGCCAGTCGATTGAGAACCGCTAAGGCATCCGTTAAATAAACGTTAACCCCGTAAAATGTCCGGCATTTCATGCGGAATGCCGACATTTATACTCGCCCCCCTTCCTCTTCACTATTTTGTGCTATGTTTAAGAGGAAACACGGGTTATATTTAACTTTTAACGCAGAAATATTGCATAACTATTCTGTCAACGGTACTATCTGCGGCCTCAATTGCTATAGATTGCCTGGATGAGTAAAGACTGCCCCGATGAGTATTAAACTAAACGGCATTAACTGCTTCTACGGCGCACACCAGGCGCTGTTCGACATTACGCTGAGTTGCCCGGAGGGCGAAACGCTGGTTTTGCTCGGCCCAAGTGGCGCGGGAAAAAGCTCCCTTCTGCGTGTTCTTAATCTGCTTGAAATGCCCCGTTCGGGGACGCTGGCCATCGCCGGTAACCATTTTGACTTCGCGAAAACCCCGTCTGATAAAGCGATTCGTGAACTGCGTCAAAACGTGGGCATGGTCTTTCAGCAATATAATCTCTGGCCGCATCTGACGGTGGTGCAAAACCTGATTGAAGCGCCGTGCCGCGTGCTCGGTTTAAGCAAAGACCAGGCAATGGCGCGAGCGGAAAAGCTGCTGGAACGTCTGCGTCTGAAGCCGTACAGCGATCGTTATCCTTTACATCTCTCTGGCGGTCAGCAACAGCGTGTGGCCATCGCCCGTGCGCTGATGATGGAGCCAGCGGTGCTGCTGTTTGATGAGCCAACCGCGGCGCTGGACCCGGAAATTACTGCCCAGATCGTGAGTATCATTCGTGAGCTGGCGGAAACCAACATTACCCAGGTCATCGTGACCCACGAAGTGGAAGTGGCGCGCAAAACCGCCAGCCACGTGGTTTACATGGAAAACGGGTATATCGTTGAGCAGGGTGATGCGAGCTGCTTCACCAACCCGCAAACCGATGCCTTCAAAAACTACTTATCTCACTGATGTGTTAGGGAAATTATAATGAAAAAAGTATTGATTGCCGCGCTGCTTGCTAGCGTCAGCCTTTCCGCTACCGCAGCCCAGACCATCCGTTTCGCCACTGAAGCGTCTTACCCTCCGTTTGAATCCATTGATGCGAACAACAAGATTGTTGGCTTCGACGTGGACCTGGCAAATGCCCTGTGTAAAGAGATCGACGCGACCTGTACCTTCAGCAACCAGGCGTTCGACAGCCTGATCCCAAGCCTGAAGTTCCGCCGTATCGATGCCGTGATCGCCGGGATGGACATCACTCCGGAGCGTGAGAAGCAGGTTCTGTTCACCACCCCTTACTATGACAACTCGGCGCTGTTCATTGGTCAGAAAGGTAAATATGCCTCCGTTGACCTGCTGAAAGGCAAGAAAGTCGGCGTGCAGAACGGCACCACGCACCAGAAATTCATTATGGATAAGCATCCGGAAATCACTACTGTGCCGTATGACAGCTACCAGAATGCGAAGCTGGACCTGCAAAACGGTCGTATCGATGCGGTGTTCGGGGACACGGCTGTCGTGACTGAATGGCTGAAAGCGAACGACAAGCTGGCCGCCGTGGGTGACAAGGTGACCGATAAAGACTACTTCGGTACAGGTCTGGGTATTGCCGTGCGTCAGGGCAACACCGAGTTGCAGCAGAAATTCAACGCTGCGCTGGAAAAAGTGAAGAAAGACGGCACCTACGAAACCATCTACAAAAAATGGTTCCAGAAGTAATTCCTGATGAATGAAATTTTTCCTTTAGCAAGCGCCGCCGGGATGACCGTCGGCCTTGCCGTTTGTGCACTGATTATCGGCCTGGTACTGGCGATGTTCTTTGCGGTGTGGGAGTCCGTTAAGTGGCGCCCTGTCGCATGGCTCGGTTCAGCGCTGGTGACTGTGCTGCGTGGGCTGCCGGAAATTCTGGTGGTCCTGTTTATCTATTTCGGTTCCTCACAGCTGCTGTTAACGCTGTCGGACGGCTTCACCCTTAATCTCGGCTTTGTGCAGATCCCGGTGCAGATGCAGATCGAGAACTTCGACGTCAGCCCGTTCCTGTGCGGCGTGATTGCGCTCTCCCTGCTCTATTCGGCCTATGCGTCACAAACGCTGCGCGGCGCTCTGAAAGCGGTGCCGCAGGGTCAGTGGGAATCCGGCCAGGCGTTGGGCTTGTCGAAAGCGGCGATCTTCTTCCGGCTGGTCATGCCGCAGATGTGGCGTCATGCCCTGCCAGGGCTGGGTAATCAGTGGCTGGTACTGTTGAAAGATACCGCGCTGGTGAGCCTGATCAGCGTGAACGATTTAATGCTGCAAACCAAAAGTATCGCCACCCGTACGCAGGAGCCTTTTACCTGGTACATCGTCGCGGCGGCTATCTACCTGGTGATCACGTTGCTGAGCCAGTACGTTCTGAAGCGTATTGATCTGCGCGCAACGCGTTTTGAACGGAGACCAGGCTGATGCTGGATTATTTACCCGAACTGATGAAAGGGCTGCACACCAGCCTGACGCTGACCGTCGCGTCTATCATCGTGGCGCTGATCCTGGCGCTGATCTTCACCATCGTCCTGACGCTGAAAACGCCGGTACTGGTGTGGATTGTACGTGGCTACATTACGCTCTTTACCGGTACGCCACTGCTGGTGCAGATCTTCCTGATTTACTACGGCCCGGGGCAGTTCCCGTCGCTACAGGAATATCCGGTTATCTGGCACCTGCTCTCTGAGCCATGGCTCTGCGCCCTGATTGCCCTCTCCCTGAACAGCGCGGCTTACACCACGCAGCTGTTTTACGGTGCGATCCGCGCGATCCCGGAAGGCCAGTGGCAGTCCTGCGGGGCGCTGGGCATGAGCAAGAAAGACACGCTGGCGATCCTGCTGCCCTACGCCTTTAAGCGCGCGCTCTCTTCCTATTCCAACGAAGTCGTTCTGGTGTTCAAAAGCACCTCGCTGGCCTACACCATCACCCTGATGGAAGTGATGGGCCACGGACAGCTGCTGTATGGACGCACCTACGACGTGATGGTGTTCGGTGCGGCGGGTCTGGTCTATCTGGTGGTTAACGGCCTGCTGACGCTGATGATGCGCCTGATCGAGCGTAAAGCGTTGGCGTTCGAGCGCAGAAATTAATCAGCCTAATGCATAAATCTGTTTTTACAGTGCGGGTAACCTGATGGGTTATCCGCATTTTTTTATGCTTTAAATAATATTTAATCATATTTATTGCATATAAATTCATTGAATGGCATTGTACATCCATGCCGCAGACACGGCGCATAATGACAAGACAGACGGGAGCATTACAATGAAAAAGTTAGTTCTGGCCGCATTACTCGCAACCTTCGCCGCTGGCGCATCCGCCGAAGATAAAATCAGTTTCGGCGTTTCTGCCACCTATCCGCCGTTTGAATCGCTGGATGCCAGCAACCAGATCGTGGGTTTTGATATCGACCTGGCGAAAGCGCTGTGCAAACAGATGCAGGCCGACTGCACCTTTACTAACCACGCGTTTGACAGCCTGATCCCGTCTCTGAAATTCAAAAAATATGACGCGGTGATCTCCGGCATGGACATTACGCCAGAGCGCAGCAAGCAGGTCGCGTTCACCGATCCGTACTACGCCAACTCGGCGGTGGTGATTGCGAAGAAAGGCGCTTATACCTCTTTCGATCAGCTGAAAGGCAAACGCATCGGCATGGAAAACGGCACCACGCACCAGAAATATCTCCAGGACAAACATCCTGAAGTGAAAACCGTGGCCTATGACAGCTACCAGAACGCAATTATCGACCTGAAAAATGGCCGTATCGATGGCGTATTTGGCGACACCGCGGTCGTGAATGAGTGGCTGAAAACCAACCCGCAGCTGGGTACAGCGACGGAGAAAGTGACCGATCCGCAGTACTTCGGCACTGGCCTCGGCATTGCCGTGCGTCCGGATAACAAGGCCCTGCTGGAAAAACTGAACGGCGCGCTGAAAGCGATCAAAGCGGACGGCACATACCAGAAAATCAGCGAGCAGTGGTTCCCGCAGTAATCTCTTTTTGTCGGGTGGCCTGGCCTGCGGGGGTGGTCTGTAGGCCGGGAAAGCGCAGCGCCACCCGGCAATTTCTCACAACGGCACAAAGAACCTGAACCGCGCCCCGCTCACGGACTCCATCAGCCTGATCCCGCCGCCGTGCAGCTCCAGCATTCTTTTCACGATCAACAGCCCTAACCCGCCCCGGTGCTCCCGCGCGGCCTGCGGATTTAACGCCGACGGTCGCTGGAACAGCTCGTCCCGTAACGCGCCGTCAACACCCGTTCCACTGTCAGCCACTTCAACCTGCAACCGGTCGTTCTCCTGCCACACCGCCAGACGGATGTCTCCGCCTGCTGGCGTATGGCGTATCGCGTTATCCAGCAGATTCGTCACCACCCGTTCAATCATGGAAACATCGGCGAAAACCTGCGGCAGCGGACCCGGCACGTCAATGTGCAGGTTTAACTCCCGCGTGCGGGCGGTGAGTTCAAACTTCTGTGCCACGTCGGAAATCAGTTCGGCCATGGCAAAACGCTCGCGCTGGGGTTTGATGCCGCCGTGCTCAAGACGCGCCAGCTCGAACAGCTGCTGCGACAGATGGCGCACCTTCTGCCCCTGACGCAGTGCGGTAGCGAGGTACTGCTGGTGCTCCTGCGGCGACAGCGTTGCAGATTTCAGCGACAGGGTTTCCAGATAACCCAGCAGTGAGGTCAGCGGGGTGCGTAAGTCATGCGAAATATTGGCGATAAACTCCCGGCGCTGGCGATCGCTGTCGGCCAGCCGATCCCACTGGGAGGTGATTTTGCGCGCCAGCTCAATAAAGGTGTTGCGCAGGATCGCCACTTCATCCTGACCGGCAGGCTCGAGCGGCTGGGCCGCCAGCTGCTTAATTGCGCTGATGCTGTCCTGCTCCAGCCCGGCCACGTTCAGCGTGAGCTGTTTAACCGGGCGCGTCACCCAGTACCAGAGCAGCAGCCCCGCCAGCAGACCAAACAGCGCCACCAGCAGCATCGACCACAGCGCCGTACTCCAGAGCGCCTTGTGCCAGGCCATCTCCGCCAGCGCGTTGGACTCCTCTCCCTGCAAAATAATATACAAATACCCCTTCAGCTCACCGTCCTGCCGCAGCGGGGTGGCGCTGAACACTTTCTTATTCTGGCTTCGGGGGTCGTCGCCAAACACCGGCATCACCGTCCCGCTCAGGAAACTCTGTATCGGCGCGAGGTCAATTTTTTGCCGCTGAATGTGTCCCGGCGGGGCGGCATCGGCCAGGATATCGCCATCTGGCGAGACAACATACAGTTCGACGCTCGGATTAAAGGTCATCAGCCGGTCGAACAGCGGTTTTAAGGCACTGCGATCCACCCTGCCCTGCGCATCCAGAATCGCTTCCCGCTGCACAATCTGCTGCGCCAGCCCGCCGGAGAGCCGCTGTACCATCGCGTTGCCGTACTGCATGCTGCTGTAGAGCTGCACCGCACAGGCGACGCTCGCGCAGAGCAACAATAACACCGTAAACAGCAGCGTCAGGCGCTGGCTCAGGCTAAAGCGCCGCATCATGATTCAGCTCCGCGAATTTGTAGCCTTTGCCCCAGACGGTACGCACGATCTCCGGTTCGGCGGCATCTCTCTCAATTTTGATCCGCAGGCGGTTAATGTGGGTGTTGACGGTGTGTTCGTAGCCTTCGTGCTGATACCCCCACACCTGCTCCAGCAGCGCCAGCCGCGAAAACACTTCACCAGGATGGCGGGCAAAGAAGTAAAGCAGTTCAAATTCACGCGGAGTGAGATCGACGTGTTGACCATTGAGACGCACGGTGCGCGCCAGCGGGTCGATAGTCAGGCCGTGCGCCTCAATAATGCCATCCGTCTGCGCCTGGCCCATCGCCTGCTGACGGCGGAACAGCGCCTTAATGCGGGCAATCAACTCCTGCACCGAGAAAGGTTTTGCCAGATAATCATCCGCCCCGGTCTCCAGACCGGTAATACGGTCAGTTTCACTGCTGCGGGCGCTAATAATGATAATGGGCAGGTAGCGGGTCATCTGGCGGATACGGCGACAAATCTCCAGACCATCAACATTCGGTAGCATCAGATCGAGGATCACCGCATCCCACGGCTGTTTTTCCAGAAGCGGTAATGCCTTTCCCCCGTCCGGCTCGTGGGTAATGGCGTAGCCTTCGTCTTCTAAGTTGAGGCGCAGGAGCGCCGCGATATCGTGGTCGTCTTCCACCAGCAGGATCTGCTTCATGGGTAAGCCTTTATTTGTTTCTCATGGCTTAAGCTTACCTGATTTCGAGCGGGGGAAGAGTTCACATTTTGTTGAACATTGTGCGGGGTTTATGCCGGGTGGCGGCTACGCCTTACCCGGCCTGCGCTTTGGTTAACAACGTCAACACTTCATAATGCGCGGTATGCGGGAACATGTCGAACAGCTGAACGCGTTCAATGCGGTAGCCCGGCAGGCTGGCGATGTCTTTCGCCATGGTCTGGGCGTTACAGCTGGAGTAGACGATGTACTCCGGCGCCATCTGGCTCAGGTAGTCGCAGAGCGCCTGGCCGATGCCCCGGCGCGGCGGATTCACCAGCACCAGTTCCGGCACGTTGCCCTGCCCGGTGGCGAACTGCGTGGAATCCAGCGCCTGGAAGTGCAGATTCGTTAACCCCAGCTCCGCGGCGGACTGCTTCGCGCAGGCGATAGCCTCGGCAGAAATCTCAATGCCGGTGAGCTGCATGTCTGGCGTGGCGCAGTGCAGGCCGAAGCCGCCGACGCCGCAGAACAGATCCCACATATGATGGACACGTAACGCGCGCACCCAGTCGCGCGCGGTGGCGTACAGCGCACTGGCGACGGTCGGGTTAGTCTGGAAGAAGCTTTGCGGACGGATCCACAGCGGCACGCCGTTGAAGTTCTCCGCCAGCGCATGCTGGTCAGTGAAGAAAATCTCTTGCTCCCCTTCCATGATAGCCATATGCACCGGCTGAATATTTGCGGTAATCACCTTGAGCTGCGGAAGCTGTTCCTGCAACCCCGGCAGCGCCGCGCGCAGTTGCTCCAGCTTGGTTTCCGAACGCAGCACAAAGCGCAACATCATTCCGCCGTCGATCTGGCTTTCGGTCAGCAGAAGGTACTTCAGCTCGCCGCGCCTGCGGGCAACGTTATAGGGCGTTAACCCCGCGCGGGCGATAAACGGTTTCAGCGCGCTAAACACCGGCTCAAACGAGGCGGGATACAGCGGGCAGTCGGTGAGATCTTCCGGCGTGCCGTCGCGGTGCAGCATCCCCAGCAGCGGCTTTTCAACGCTGCCGCTGACCACCATTTTGGCTTTATTGCGAAAGCCCTGCTCCGGGCCGCTGACGGGTGCGCACCACTCGCCCACCGCATGTGCTGCCAGCAGCTGTTGCAGGTCGACCATTTTGGCGGTGAGTTGTTGAGGGACCGGCTGTTCTATCCACTGACAGGATCGGCAGCGTCCGGCGTCATAGAGTGCGCACTGCATATGAAAACCTTAAGGATCACGAGGGCTGCGATTATACACATTATTGCAGGCGGAAGAACCGCCGGCTCGAGGCTGGTACAAATAGCAGGAACAGGACCAGCATATCCGGCAGTTTTTGCATCACCAGTGAATGGAAAATCTCACGTCGTGACTCACCGGGTATGCTGAACAGTTCCGGATAGCCATAGCCCAGCGAGGCGGCCCACAGATAGCTGGCGGCGGTGATCTGCGTCAGCAGATAGACCCAGCGCGCCCAGTTACGCCCTTTCACCAGCGAGAACGCGCAGTAGATCTCAATAAACACCAGCATCAGGCTGCTGAGAAACACCAGCGTCAGATTCCAGGTCTGCGCGCTGCGGTGAATAAATTCCCCCATTCCGCGCGGCCCCAGCGTGTTCATTATCATCAGCACATCCAGGCAGCGGATCATAATAATGGCGAGCGCCGCCACCTGCACCAGCGCAGGGACGTTCGGACGAGCGTGCGAATGACGTGTTTTTTGTAAGAATCCCACTGTTTTTACTTCCCTGAAAAACAGTGCCGCGTCATACGCGGCACATCACTGGAAATAGTAATTCCTTCAGCCGCGTCTTGCACGCTGGATATCGCGCACTCGCTGTTTTTCCGCGCGCGCCATCAAATACCAGGCGATAAATCCGACAATTCCGACCACGCCAAGAATGATGGAGGCCAGGGCGTTGATCTCCGGGTTCACCCCCATCCGCACGCTGGAGAAGACCAGCATGGGCAGCGTCGTCGCGCCCGGCCCCGACACAAAGCTGGCAATAACCAGATCGTCGAGCGAGAGCGTGAACGCCAGCAGCCAGCCGGAGATCACTGCGGGCATAATCATCGGCAGCGTGATGATGAAAAAGACCTTCAGCGGCGTTGCGCCGAGATCCATCGCCGCCTCTTCAATAGAGCGATCCAGCTCGCGCAGCCGCGAGGAGATCACCACCGCCACGTACGCGGTACAGAAGGTCACGTGCGCCAGCCAGATGGTGAGCATCCCGCGATCCGCCGGCCAGCCAATGGCGTGCGCCAGCGCAACAAACAGCAGCAGCAGCGACAGGCCGGTGATCACGTCCGGCATCACCAGCGGGGCGGTGATCATAAACGCAAAACCATTTGCGCCGCGGAAACGGCCAAAGCGCACCATCACCAGCGCGGCGATCGTGCCCAGTACGCAGGCCATCGTCGCCGCCAGCGCTGCAATGGTCAGGCTCAGCCCCACCGCGCTCATCATCGCATCATCGTGGAACAACTCGCTGTACCAGCGCGTCGACCAGCCCGCCCAGACGGTCACCAGCTTAGAGCTGTTGAATGAGTAGATCACCAGCATCAGCATCGGCGCATACAGGAAGGTAAAGCCGATAACGAGGATCGCAATGCGCCACGGGGAGCGTACTACCGGTAAGTTGTTCATCCGTGGTCTCCCATCTGTTTCTGCTGGTGTTTGTGGAACCACATGATCGGCACGATCAGCAGCAGTAACATCACGATCGCCACCGCCGAGGCCACCGGCCAGTCGCGGTTATTGAAGAACTCCTGCCACAGCACGCGGCCAATCATGATGCTGTCCGGGCCGCCGAGCAGTTCCGGGATCACAAACTCCCCGACCGCCGGGATAAACACCAGCATCGACCCGGCAATGATCCCGCCCTTGGTCAGCGGCACAATGACGCTAAAAAAGGTTTTCAGCGGACGTGCGCCGAGATCCAGCGAGGCTTCCACCAGCGAGTAATCGATCCGCGTCAGCGCCGTATAGATCGGCAGCACCATAAACGGCAGATAGGCATAGACAATCCCGATATACACCGCAAGGTTGGTGTGCAGGATGGTCAGCGGCTGGTCGATCACCCCCAGCCACAGCAGGAAGTTATTCAGTATGCCGTTATTTTTCAGGATCCCCATCCACGCGTACACGCGGATCAGGAACGACGTCCACGACGGTAGAATGACCAGCAACAGTAAAATATTTCGCGTCGACGGCTTACTGTGCGCCACCGCCCACGCCAGCGGGTAGCCCATCAGCAAACAGCAGATCGTTGAAATAGCTGCAACCTGTAACGACTGCAAATAGGCTTCGAAATAGAGCGGATCGTCGGTCAGTTGCAGGAAGTTACCGAGGTTTAAGGTCAGCGTCAGCTGGCCGTCAGCCCACTCCCACAGGTCGGTATACGGTGGGATTGCCCGCGCCATCTCCGCCAGGCTGATCTTAAAGACGATCAGGAACGGCAGCAGAAACAGCAGGATCAGCCAGATATAGGGCATGGCGATGACCAGCTTGCGGCCATGCGCCATCTGCATGCGCGCCAGCCAGGGCGCGAAACCGCCCGGTTTTTTGACGCGGGCTGGAGGTTCAAGTGTGCTCATGACCGCTCCTTATACCGTCAGGACTACGCAACTGTCCGCATCCCAGCAGAGGCTTACTTCATCGCCCCAGGTTGGCTGTCCCTTGCGATACCGGTGCTCGTTCTGCAACTGGGCGCTGAGCATCTGCCCGCTTTTCAGGCGCACATGGTAAATCGACAGATCGCCAAGATAAGCAATGTGGACCACTTCGCCCACGGCAAAGTTATAGTCATCGGCGGGCGGCTCTTCGCAAAGCATGATTTTTTCCGGGCGCAGGGCAACATAAACCGGCACGTTGTCCACCACGGAGTTATCCGAGTCAACCTTAAGCGGGTGTACCAGCCCCGGCGATTCAATCACCAGGCCGTCTTCCTGGCGTTCCTTCAGCAGCCCTTCGAAGACGTTTACCGAGCCGATGAACTCCGCGCTGTAGCGGGTTGTCGGGTGTTCGTAAATCTCTTCCGGCTCGCCAATCTGCACGAACTTACCGCGATTCATGATCGCAATGCGCCCGGCCATGGTCATCGCCTCTTCCTGGTCGTGGGTCACCATGACGCAGGTCACCCCCACACGCTCAAGGATATCCACCACTTCCAGCTGCATACGGTCGCGCAGCTTTTTATCCAGCGCGCCCATCGGCTCGTCGAGCAGTAATAATTTCGGACGCTTCGCCAGACTTCTTGCCAGCGCGACACGCTGACGCTGGCCGCCGGAAAGCTGATGCGGCTTACGCTTCGCAAACTCCTGCATATGCACCAGGCTCAGCATCTCCGCCACGCGCGCGGTGATTTCGGCTTTCGGCAGTTTGTCCTGCTTCAGACCAAAGGCGATGTTCTGCTCAACGGTCATGTGCGGGAACAGGGCATAGGACTGGAACATCATGTTAATGGGCCGCTGGTACGGCGGCACGCTGGAGAGGTCAACGCCATCCAGCACGATCTGCCCGGCGGTGGGCTGTTCAAACCCGGCGAGCATGCGCAGCAGCGTGGATTTACCGCAGCCGGATGCGCCGAGCAGTGCAAAAATTTCACCTTTATAGATCGTCAGGCTGACATCGTCCACGGCATGCTGGCCATCGAAGGATTTGGTGAGGTTACGAATTTCAAGCAGCGGGGTCAGCGCTTTACGGACTTTCGCCTGCGGGCGGGGGATCGCGTCATTCACGGGGTGCTCTCCGGCATAGATCAAATCATGGTGCAGGCGCACCAGAACGGTGCGCCTGTTGCCGGGGGCGCTAACGCTTGCCCGGCCTACGACTCACGGTAACTTATTTACCGCTCTTCACCTTCGTCCACGCGCGGGTACGCACACGGTCAATTTTCGGTTCCTGTACTTTCAGGGTGAACAGCTTGGCAAACAC
Organism: Enterobacter cloacae complex sp. IR5418; assembly: GCF_049238105.1. NCBI lineage: Bacteria > Pseudomonadati > Pseudomonadota > Gammaproteobacteria > Enterobacterales > Enterobacteriaceae > Enterobacter > Enterobacter cloacae complex sp. IR5418. The sequence continues at coordinate 16,523 of NZ_JBMKHS010000004.1, forward strand.
ATCGGCTGGCGGATAGATCGCCGGATTATTGCGAATCTCTTCGCTCACCAGCGGCACAGACGCTTTGTTACCGTTGGCGTAGTAGACGTGGTCGCTGATGTGGGCAATCACTTCCGGGCGCATCAGGTAGTTGAGGAACTGATAGGCTTCGTCTTTGTTTTTCGCATCAGCAGGCATCGCGAACACATCAAAGAAGGCCAGCGCCCCCTCTTTCGGAATGAAGTAGGAAACGTTCACGCCGTTTTTGGCTTCTTTCGCGCGGTTAGCCGCCTGCCAGACGTCGCCCGCCCAGCCGATTGCCACGCAGATGTCGCCGTTGGTCAGGTCATTGATGTACTGCGAGGAGTGGAAGTAGCGAATATTCGGACGCAGCTTCAGCAGCAGGTCGGTCGCCGGGCCGGTGTAGTCATCAGCCTTGCTGCTGTTCGGATCTTTGCCGAGATAGTTAAGCACGGTGGCAAAAATCTCTTCCGGCGCATCAAGGAAAGAGACGCCGCAGCTTTTCAGCTTCTCGAGGTTTTCCGGCTTCAGCACCACGTCCCAGCTGTCCAGCTTGACGTCCGGGCCGAGCGCCGCTTTGACTTTATCCACGTTATAGCCAATACCGGTGGTCGCCCACAGGTAAGGCATCGCATATTTATTCTCCGGATCGTGCTTCGCCACCAGCTTCAGCACTTCCGGGTCCAGATTTTTCCAGTTCGATAACTTGCTCTTGTCCAGCGGCTGGAAGACACCCGCCGTTAGCTGACGCTCCAGGAAGCTTGCAGACGGGACGACCAGGTCAAAGCCGGTGCTGCCTGCCATCAGTTTGCCTTCCAGCACTTCGTTGGAATCGAATACGTCGTAGACCACTTTAATACCGGTCTCTTTTTCAAAATTAGCCACCGTGTCCGGGGCAATATAGTCAGACCAGTTATAGACATGCAGCGTTTTTTGTTCCGCAGCGAGCGTGCCGGCAGAGACGGCCATCAGAGCACCCGCAACCAGACCCGATAACCATTTTTTATTCAAGGCGATCATATTGTTATTCCTTCTGAAAGCTCGTTAACAAACGAACCAAAACTGTGCAGCCTGAAGATATGCAATAATCATGCATAGTTTGTCGCTCTGCCCGAAATAAAATACCGCCCTTTTCCGGCAGGTTCCGCTCGCTTTTTTAAGCACCGCAAGAATAACTGTAGCCCGTGTCTCCGGCTATAGCCCAGACGAAAAAACGCCTTTTATCAATTTTTTATGCAGATTATGTCTACGTGATAAGCCGAAACGGCCTGAGAGGAGGTGAAAAATTCTTTAAAGAAAGGTTAAAAGCAGCAGAAAAAACGGTGTAATGCAGCCGCTCTGGCAGCGACTGCGCAAAAGTCAGACGGGCTTAGTGGAGAAAATTGGGAGATGCATCATTATTCTCGGCATCATCTTCCGCGTTATACAGCAGGTGATGTGCGTTGGCTTCCATCATTACCATGGAAATTTGCTCTTCGCTCAGGCGCATAAACCAGGCGAACTGCTTGAAGGAGAGCCCCGCGCCGGAGAATAAAGACTGGCAAACCACCAGCTTCGGCAGATTATCATCCTGTATGTCGAGAAACGCTTTCACCGTCAAAGAACTGGCGTTGATCGCAGACAAATCAGACGCCAGCGCCAGCAGCGCTGAAGGCTTCACTTCAGCCAGCGCGGAGAACAGGATCACGTCGTTAATCAGATCGATTTTGGCATCGAAAATGCCATCGAAATTTTGCATATGAGGCAGATGCAGCGCCTGACAGGAGTCGCATTCGAAGAAAGTGATACCGGCATCATCAAGCCATTGACGTAACGTATCCAGTGTAGGGACGACCTGTAAATCCATCGCTGTGCAGCCTCTTAAATAAAAACGTTGTCCAGATTACGCAAAAAGTGCGCGCGGATCCATTTAACCGCCCGTTTTCAGGCAAAAACCCGGCGTCGCATGGCGCTCAATCCATGCGATCATTTTACCTGCAATATCAACCCCAGTGTTTTTTTCCACCCCTTCCAGCCCCGGCGAGGCGTTGACCTCCATCACCAGCGGCCCGCGCTCGGCACGCAGCAGATCGACCCCCGCCACGTCCAGGCCCAGCGTCTGCGCCGCTTTCACCGCAATCTCGCGCTCGCGTTCGCTGATAAGGGCGACCCGCGCGATACCGCCGCGGTGCAGGTTAGAACGGAAGTCGCCCTCTTTCGCCTGCCGTTCGATGGCGGCCACCACTTCATCGCCCACCACGAAGCAGCGGATGTCGCGCCCTTTGGCCTCTTTAATATACTCCTGCACCAGAATATGGGCATTCAGACCGCGAAAGGCGTCAATCACGCTCTCCGCCGCCTGACGCGTCTCCGCCAGCACCACCCCGATACCCTGCGTGCCTTCCACCAGCTTAATGACCAGCGGCGCACCGCCCACCATGTCGATCAAATCGCTGGTGTCGTCCGGCGAGTGGGCAATTCCGGTGACGGGCAGATCGATCCCCTGACGCGCCAGCAGTTGCAGCGAGCGCAGCTTGTCGCGGGCACGGGAGATCGCCACCGACTCGTTGAGCGGATAGCTGCCCAGCATTTCAAACTGACGCAGTGCGGCCGTGCCGTAATAGGTGATCTGGGAGCCAATGCGGGGAATGACCGCATCAAAATGCGGGAGTTTACGGCCTTTGTAATGAATCGACGACGCCGCAGGGTCGATGTTCATATAGCAGGACATCGGATCGAGGATCTCAACCTGATGCCCGCGTTTCGCCGCCGCTTCTCGCAGGCGTTTACATGAATAGAGCGTTCCATCCCGGGACAATATGGCAATTTTCACCCTGCACCTCTCTAAAGACATGGTAAAAGCCTGCCTATCATACACGAGGCGCAGGAGGAATGGACTAACGCGTTGCCCAGCCCTGTTTGTGCAGGTACTCAAGAATGAACGGGCGGTTCTCCTTAATGATGGTGCGACGAATATGGTCGCTCCAGGTATCGCGGCGGTTGTTGCTGTCGCGCGTCAGATAGTAGTTGGCCAGCTCTTCATCGTATTGATGCAGAACGTCCTGGTCGACCGGCTGGTAGTGGTTTTCATGCACCAGCATCGCGGCAGGAATACGCGGCTTCAGATCCGGGTTATCCGCCGGCCAGCCGAGGCACAGGCCAAACAGCGGCAGCACGTGTTTCGGCAGCTTCAGCAGTTCAGTTACGCTCTCAATATTGTTACGCAGACCGCCGATATAAACGCCGCCAAGCCCCAGCGACTCCGCCGCGGTGAACGCGTTTTGCGCCATCAGCGCCGTATCCACCACGCCCAGCAGCAGTTGTTCCGCCATCCCCAGCTCCGCCTCAGGGCAGATTTGCAGGTGACGGTTAAAGTCGGCGCAAAATACCCAGAACTCCGCCGCCTGGGCAACGTGCTTTTGCCCACCCGTCAGCGTCACCAGCTGTTCACGCATCGCCGGATCGGTGATGCGGATAATGGAGCTGCACTGTAAAAAGCTGGAGCTGGAGGTGCCCCTTGCGCTGTCGATGATCGCGTCCCGCTGCGCCTGGGTAATCGGCTCATCGGTGAAATGACGAATGGAACGGTGGGAACGAAGCAGGTCAATGGTTGGCGTCATTTTGTCTCTCTTTGTGTTGCGTAAAACGTATGGCAGCCAGTATAGGCAATGATCCACATGATGTAATTGGCGAAACATAGCCTGACTGTATCAAAGTGACAGGTGAAACCTTCTTTCCATGACGGCAGGTTATCGTGCACTATAGGCGTTATTCGCCGTCAGGCTTGTTTTTTGAGGAGAGAGAAATGTTTGCAGTAATTTTTGGTCGTCCAGGATGCCCTTACTGTGTGCGCGCGAAAGAGCTGGCTGAGAAGCTGACTGAAGAGCGTGATGATTTCAACTTCCGTTACGTGGATATCCACGCGGAAGGCATCACTAAAGCCGATCTGGAAAAAACCGTGGGTAAACCGGTTGAAACCGTGCCGCAGATCTTCCTCGATCAGAAACACATCGGCGGCTGCACTGATTTCGAAGCCTACGCCAAAGAACACCTGGGCCTGTTTGCGGCTCAGTAATGCGAAGACGCCCTCACCCGGAGGGCGTTTTTATTTACGGTGCTTCCGCTGTTGCAGCAGGCTACGCGTAAATAAGAAACAGAGCGCCCCCAGCGCGCACCAGAAAACGCCGCTCAGCAGCCACGCCACTTCCTGCCAGACGCTTCTCGACGAGATTAACAGCAGGCGCATCAGGAGTAAGCAGAGGGGAGCCGCAAGCATGGCCCCGATAAGCGGCATCACCACCTCGCCTTTGCGCGAGAGAAAACTGGCCACTGCCCCCGGCAGGATGAAAAAGAGCAGGCCCAGCTGGGGATGACCGGACGCCCTGAAGGCGCCCTTCACGTTAAAAGCAAGCGACATGCAAACGACCGTAAACAGCAAAAAACAGCTGATTACGCCAGCCCAGTTTCGTTTAAAGTTCAAACTATCCTCCTGACTTATCTCTATCAAATACAAAAATCGTCCGGTGGACGCCCAGTCAGATAAAGCATTGCGGCAATCCTTGCCAAAGCACGCCCAGAAGTCGTGCGATAATAGGTGGCTGTCGGTAGCTATGTCGATTAAACTAACCGCCTGCTAGTGTTTAGGGTATTTATCAGGAAACAGGGATGTGAGAAGTGATTCCCTGACTCTGAAAACAGTAGCCCAAATAGTCCTTTCATTCAACAACTTACTGGTAAACAAGAAGTTAGCCTCCGTGAATATAAACGTCGCAGACTTGTTAAATGGGAATTACATCCTGTTATTATTTGTGGTACTGGCACTGGGCCTTTGTCTGGGTAAATTGCGCCTGGGTTCAGTTCAACTTGGTAATTCCATTGGCGTTTTAGTCGTCTCCCTGTTATTAGGCCAACAACATTTCAGTATTAACACGGACGCGCTTAACTTAGGTTTCATGCTGTTTATTTTTTGTGTCGGCGTGGAAGCCGGTCCGAACTTTTTTTCCATTTTCTTCCGGGACGGCAAAAATTACCTGATGCTGGCGCTGGTGATGGTCGGCAGCGCCCTGCTGATTGCGTTAGGGCTGGGCAAACTGTTTGGCTGGGACATCGGCTTAACGGCCGGTATGCTGGCAGGCTCGATGACCTCCACGCCGGTGCTTGTTGGCGCGGGGGATACGCTTCGTCATTCTGGCATGGCAGGCACCCAGCTTTCCGCCGCGCTGGATAACCTGAGTCTGGGCTATGCCCTGACCTATCTGATTGGTCTGGTGAGCCTGATTGTAGGCGCGCGCTATCTGCCAAAACTCCAGCATCAGGATCTCCAGACCAGCGCCCAGACCATCGCCCGCGAGCGCGGTCTGGACACGGACTCCAAACGTAAAGTGTACCTGCCGGTGATCCGCGCATACCGCGTCGGGCCGGAGCTGGTTGCCTGGACCGACGGGAAAAACCTGCGCGAGCTGGGGATTTACCGTCAGACTGGCTGCTATATCGAACGTATCCGTCGTAACGGCATTCTGGCGAACCCGGACGGTGACGCGGTGCTCCAGATGGGCGATGACATTGCCCTTGTCGGCTACCCGGATGCCCACGCGCGTCTCGATCCGAGCTTCCGCAACGGGAAAGAGGTGTTCGACCGCGACCTGCTGGACATGCGCATCGTCACCGAAGAGATTGTGGTGAAAAACCACAACGCCGTGGGCCGCCGTCTGGCACAACTGAAGCTGACCGACCACGGATGTTTCCTTAACCGCGTGATCCGCAGCCAGATTGAAATGCCTATCGACGATAACGTGGTGCTCAATAAAGGCGACGTGTTGCAGGTCAGCGGCGATGCCCGACGTGTTAAAACCGTTGCCGACCGTATCGGCTTTATCTCGATCCACAGCCAGGTGACGGACCTGTTAGCCTTCTGCGCCTTCTTTATTGTCGGCCTGATGATCGGGATGATCACCTTCCAGTTCAGCAACTTTAGCTTCGGCATCGGTAACGCAGCCGGTCTGCTGTTCGCGGGGATCATGCTGGGCTTCCTGCGAGCGAACCATCCCACGTTCGGCTATATCCCTCAGGGGGCGCTGAACATGGTGAAAGAGTTCGGTCTGATGGTCTTTATGGCGGGTGTCGGCTTAAGCGCCGGGAGTGGTATTGGCAACGGTCTGGGCGCTGTCGGCTGGCAGATGTTGGTTTCCGGACTTATCGTCAGCCTGGTACCGGTGGTGATCTGCTTCCTGTTCGGCGCCTACGTGCTGCGCATGAACCGCGCCCTGCTCTTCGGCGCGATGATGGGGGCGCGCACCTGCGCACCGGCGATGGAGATCATCAGCGATACCGCACGCAGCAATATCCCGGCGCTGGGCTATGCAGGCACGTACGCGATCGCCAACGTGCTGCTGACGCTGGCGGGTACGTTGATCATCATCATCTGGCCAGGACTCGGATAAATCTCAAGTTTGCGTGTGACGCAAAAAATTTTCGTTACGCGCAGAACTTTTTTCGCAGGGTGCAGTCATAACTAGTGCCACTGCTTTTCTTTGATGTCCCCAATTTGTGGAGCCCATCAACCCCGCCGTTTTGGTTCAAGGTTGATGGGTTTTTTGTTGTCTGAAATCTTCAAAATCTCCATTACACAACGATCCATAACCTATACGCTACGTCTCTCCTTCACACCGTTATGAGTCACTGATATGAGCCACATCACCATTTATCACAACCCCGCCTGCGGCACGTCGCGCAATACGCTGGAGATGATCCGCAACAGCGGTACGGAACCAGAGATTGTTCTCTATCTGGAAAAACCGCCGTCACGCGATCAACTGACCACGCTGATTGCAGACATGGGGATTTGCGTGTGCGATCTGCTGCGTAAAAACGTCGAACCTTATGAGCAACTGGGTCTTGCACAGGGACCTTTCACCGACGACCAGCTTATCGATTTCATGCTGCAATACCCTATTCTTATTAACCGTCCGATTGTGGTAACGCCGCTGGGCACCCGTCTGTGCCGCCCTTCTGAGGTCGTGCTCGACATCCTTCCAGACGCGCAAAAAGGGGCATTTACGAAGGAAGATGGTGAAGTCGTCGTTGACGCCAGCGGGAAAAAAATTTCCCGGCAGTAGGCGTAGTTGGGCGAGCGCTATCAGACGGTATCCTCGCCCGCAATCCTCCCCACCATCGTCCGGATCTCCTCACGGGTTAACGGCGCCCGATCGGTCACAAAATGCAGCGTCATCCCTTCGATAAACGCATCCAGCGCGCGGGCGGTAGCCGGATCAAACCACTGCTCCAGCGTAGTCTGGCTCATCTTCATCCAGTCCTGCATGACCGTTTTCAGCGCGGCGCTGCGGTGCATAAAGGCGTACAACTGATACATCAGCGCCATATTGTGTGGCGTGGTCACGGCGGAGCTGTGGATCAGCGTGGTAATGGCCTCGCACGCCCTCTCCCGCCCGGTCACCCCCGCGAAGAAATCCCGGTACTGCTGAGACATCTGCTGCGTAAACCACGTGAACGCCTCCTCCAGAAGCGACTCCATCCCGTCGAAATAGTAGGTCATCGACCCCAGCGGCACGCCTGCGCAGGTGGCAATCTTGCGGTGCGTGACGGCATGAATACCGTGTTCAGCAATGGTGTCCAGCGTCGCCTGGAGTATCTTCTCGCGGCGGTTAGGGTCGTTCGGTGGTCTGCTCATAAAATCCTCATCCGGTTTGTGTACAAATGTACACAAAGTTGCTAGTGTTGTCGCTATTGTTGTACTTCTGGTGCTTATCCCAATGACGCTAACTTCTCCTCGCAAAGCCCTGCATCTGCGCATGTGGGCGCTGTTTATGTTCTTCTTCATCCCCGGACTGCTGATGGCTTCCTGGGCGACGCGTACCCCGGCAATCCGCGATACGCTGTCCGTCTCGACGGCGGAGATGGGGATCGTGCTGTTTGGTCTGTCGATTGGCTCGATGAGCGGCATCCTCTGCTCGGCCTGGCTGGTGAAGCGCTTTGGCACGCGCGCGGTGATCCGCACCACCATGTGCTGTGCAGTAGCAGGTATGCTCGGTCTGAGCGTGGCGCTGTGGTTTGCCTCGCCGCTGATGTTTGCCCTTGGGCTGATGGTGTTTGGCGGCAGCTTTGGTGCGGCTGAAGTGGCCATTAACGTGGAAGGGGCCGCCGTCGAACAGGCGATGAACAAAACGGTGCTGCCGATGATGCATGGCTTTTACAGCCTCGGCACGCTGGCGGGCGCGGGCGTGGGGATGGCGCTGACGGCGCTGGGCATCGCGGCCAATGTGCACATTTTACTGGCGGCGCTGGTCTGCATTATCCCGATCCTCACTGGCATCAGGGCCATTCCCGCCGGTACGGGACAAAACGCCTCGGACGAACAGAAATCTGCGGCAAAAGGATTGCCCTTCTACCGTGATTTCCAGCTGATGCTGATTGGCGTGGTGGTGCTGGCAATGGCATTTGCTGAAGGCTCCGCCAACGACTGGCTACCGTTGCTGATGGTGGACGGGCACGGATTTAGCCCCACCTCCGGCTCGCTGATTTACGCCGGGTTTACGCTCGGCATGACCGTCGGACGCTTTACCGGCGGCTGGTTTATCGACCGCTACAGCCGCGTGGCGGTCGTCCGTGCCAGCGCCCTGCTGGGCGGGCTGGGCATCGCGATGATTATCTTTGTGGATGTGGACTGGATTGCCGGTGTGTCGGTGATCCTGTGGGGACTGGGCGCCTCCCTTGGCTTCCCGCTGACCATTTCCGCGGCCAGCGATACCGGCCCGGATGCGCCGACGCGCGTAAGCGTCGTAGCGACCACGGGCTACCTTGCTTTCCTGGTGGGGCCACCGCTGCTTGGGTTCCTCGGTGAGCACTACGGGTTACGCAGCGCGATGCTGGTAGTATTAGGGTTAGTGATTATTGCCGCCCTGGTGGCGCGTGCGGTGGCAAAACCGGAAGCAGAACCAACGACAATGGAGAAGGGATATGAGCGTTAAACTGATTGCAGTCGACATGGATGGCTCCTTCCTGAGCGATGCAAAAACCTATAACCGCGCGCGTTTTCTGGCGCAGTACGCGCGCATGAAAGCGCAAGGCATCCGTTTTGTGGTCGCCAGCGGAAACCAGTACTACCAGCTGATCTCATTTTTCCCGGAGATCGCCCATGAAATCGCCTTCGTCGCCGAAAACGGCGGCTGGGTGGTGGATGCGGGCGAAGATGTATTTAACGGCGAGCTGTCGAAAGAGCACTTCCTGACCGTCGCCACCCTGTTAAACGACGTGCCCGGCATTGAGATCATTGCCTGTGGAAAAAACAGCGCCTACACGCTGAAAACGTATGACGACCTCTTTAAAGAGATCGCCGCGAAATACTATCACCGCCTTGAAAGCGTCAGCAGCTTTGACAACCTCCACGATATTTTCTTCAAGTTCGGGCTTAACGTCTCTGATGACGAAATACCGCGTATTCAGGCGCTGCTGCATGAGAAGCTTGGCGACATCATGGTGCCGGTGACCACGGGACACGGCAGTATCGACCTGATTATCCCCGGCGTGCACAAGGCTAACGGTCTGCGGATCCTGCAAACGCGCTGGGGCATTGACGACAGCGAGGTGGTGGCCTTTGGCGACAGCGGTAACGACGTGGAGATGTTGCGACAGGCTGGGTTTGGCTTCGCGATGGCCAATGCCAGACCGCATATTAAAGCGGTGGCCCGCTATGAAGCGCCAAATAATAATGACGAAGGGGTGCTGGACGTGATTGATAAGGTGCTGGACGGGAAGGCGCCGTTTAATTGATTCCGTGCGCTCTGGTGTCCTCTCCCCTTACCTAGCCCCTCTCCCCAAAGGGGAGAGGGATAAAGATTACGGTTGCAGGGCGTTTCCGACGCGTTTGTCCTTCAGGAACACCACCATCAGCCCTACCCACAGCACACCGTTTGCGAGATTGAACAGGCTGAACAGCCCGTTGCCGCCGAAAGCATAGGCGTGCTTGCTCACCTCAATACCGACGGTGAAAATCAGCATTTGCAGCATCCCCATCGCGGCGGACACCGTGCCTTTACTCATTTCACTGGCAAACAGCGTCAGGCGTACCAGACCGGCATTCGCCACGCCAATACCAAACGCGTAAACGCTCAGCCCCGCCGTCATCCACAGGTACGCATGAGACGAGGCTACGGTCGCCACCGCCGCGATAATCAGCCCTGCCGCAATGGGCCAGCCGCCCATAATAATTAGCGAACGCACGGTACGACGCGACGTCAGACGCGCCAGCACCAGGTTACCGATAATCAACGCGCCAAAAATCGGCACCTGTAACAGGCCATACTCATAGCTGCTAAGCTGCTCGCCGCTGATGATAATAACCGGCGACTGGGCAATCCAAGCCAGCAGTGGCAGGCTGACAAAGCCCGTCGCCAGCGCGCCCGCGACAAAACGGCCGTTTTTCAGCACCGCCTTATAATCACGCCCCAGCTCTTTAAGCGAGAGCTTTTCGCCCAGGCGGGTGGCGGTTTCCGGCATCGCCCGGTGCAGGCCGAAGAAAGAGATCGCCGCGAGCGCGGCGAAGAGGACGAACATCCCTTCCCACGGCGCAACGTGGACCCATGCGGCGCCCACCAGCGGCCCCAGAAGCGGCGCAATCAGCGCCACGTTTGCCATCAGCGCGGTTATTTTGATACACACCGCCTCCTCAAACGACTCCTGAATAGCGGCATAGCCCACGGCGCCGATAAAGCACAGGCTCACGCCCTGAAGGAAGCGCAGCAGCGTGAATTGCTCAATATTTTGCGCCAGCAGGGTGGCGAGACAGGTGACGATAAACCACACCACGCCCGTCAGCATCACCGGACGGCGGCCAATACGATCCGACAGCGGCCCTAACAGCCACTGTAAAAACATACCGCCCGCAAGATAGGCGGTCATGGAGGTTGGCACCCATTCAATACCTGCGTTGTACTGCTCAACCACAGCCAGCATGCCTGGCTGGATCATGTCGTTGCCGATGTAGGTAGAGAATTCGTAAAGCACCAGACACAGAGGAAAAAGTAACGCCTGACGACCCAGACGATTACCGGAAGAAGAACGGTTTATCATGCAATCTCTTTAGTATGAAAAAATCGCGATGAGTGTAATGAATTGCCGCTGTCTGAGATAGCACAATCACGTGAAAACACAGAAATAAGGCACTTATCGTTGTCGTTTAAGGTTTCCTTAAGTTGTCCTCCCTATGATAGTGCTATTTCACGTTATTGACCGAAACTATGACACACGCCGTCAGCCCTTCAGAATTATCTAAGTTACCGACAAACAAGACAAAACGCCTTTACCGTTTGCCCGTCCGCTTTTATGGTTATCAGCTTTTCGTGCTGATCGTCCTTGCGGTGCTTTTTACCTGGCTTTCGCGCGATGAATCACTTGACCGATGGATCACCGGCTTCTGGTATGACGCGGCGACGCACCATTTTCCGCTCCAGCAAAACCCGCTGCTGGATCTGCTGAACCATCGACTGGCGAAATACATCGCCATTGCGCTGGCTGCCGCATCGCTGATTTACGGCGCTTACAGACGCAATGCCCGGCTGGTAACGGCCGCGCTTCTGATGGGGCTGGGGGCGCTGGTGGTGGGGGTGCTGAAAAGCATGAGCCACCACAGCTGTCCGTGGGATCTGGTGGAGTATGGCGGCAAAGCCGTTGCGTATCCCCTGTTCAGTGCGATCCCAACCGACAGCGGACCGGGACGCTGCTTTCCCGGCGGCCACGCCTCAAGCGGGTTTATGGTCATGGGGCTGTTTTTTGCCTTCTGGCGTGAACGTCCGCGCCTGGCCTGGACCTTCGTCGTGCTGGGTGCGGTGATGGGCCTTTTGATGGGCTTCGGGCAAGTCATGCGCGGGGCACATTTTTTCTCTCACAACCTGTGGGCCGGGTGGTGGGTCTGGTTTTCCCAGGTGCTGGTTTACGGGCTGGTTTCCACCTGGTTTGCTAAAGAGTAACGAGATTATGTTAGAAAATCTGAACTACGAACTGTTTTACCTGCTCAACGCCACGCCGTCGTCACCGGAATGGATGATTGATCTCGCCACCTTTATTGCGAAAGATGTGATCAGCATTGTCCCGGCGCTGACCGTGATCCTCTGGCTATGGGGGCCGCGCAGGCAGGTCACCGCCCAGCGCCATCTGGTGATCAAAATGGCGATGGCAATCGGCGTCAGCGTGCTGGCAAGCTACGTGCTGGGCCACGCCTTTCCGCACGATCGTCCGTTTGTCGATCGCGTCGGCTATAACTTCCTGCACCATGCGCCGGATGACTCGTTCCCGAGCGATCACGGTACGGTGATCTTCACCTTTGCGCTGGCCTTCCTGTTCTGGCATCGCCTGTGGTCCGGCGTGGTGCTGATGGGGGTGGCGGTCGCCATCGCCTGGTCCCGCGTCTACCTGGGCGTGCACTGGCCGCTGGATATGGTCGGCGGTTTCCTGGTAGGGCTGATGGGCTGCGTCAGCGCAGCCATCCTGTGGAGCCTGTTTGGTCCGGCGCTTTATCGTGGATTATCACAGGCCTATCGCATTCTGTTTGCCCTCCCGATCCGCAAAGGCTGGATACGTGACTAACCCCGGTCCGTCAGGTTACACTTGAGCCCCCGCCCTGCGGGGGCTCACTTTTTTAGCCCGAGGATCTATGGAAACACGTCGCGATGACCGCATTGCTCAGCTGCTTCAGGCGCTGAAGCGCAGCGATAAGCTGCATCTTAAGGAAGCCGCTACCCTGCTTGGCGTGTCTGAAATGACCATTCGTCGCGATCTGAACAGCGACAGCGCCCCCGTTGTCCTGCTTGGCGGGTATATCGTCCTCGAACCGCGCAGCGCCAGCCATTATCTTTTAAGCGATCAAAAAACGCGTCTGGTGGAAGAGAAGCGCAAAGCCGCGCGGCTCGCCGCCTCGCTGGTGCAGCCGCATCAAACGCTGTTTTTTGACTGCGGTACGACCACCCCGTGGATCATCGAGGCCATCGACAGCACCGTTCCCTTTACCGCCGTCTGCTATTCGCTAAACACTTTTCTGGCCTTGCAGGAGAAACCCGCGTGCCGGGTGATTTTGTGTGGCGGCGAGTTTCATGCCAGCAACGCCATCTTCAAGCCACTGAATATTCAGGACACGTTGAGCAATTTATGCCCGGATATTGCCTTTTACTCGGCGGCAGGCGTGAACGTGAAGCAGGGGGCAACCTGTTTCAATCTTGAAGAGTTACCGGTGAAACAGTGGGCGCTCAACGCCGCGCAGCAGCACGTGCTGGTGGTGGATCACAGTAAATTTGGCAAGGTCCGTCCGGCAAGGATGGGAGAACTGTCGCGCTTTGACGCCATCGTCAGCGATTGCCGCCCGGATGATGAGCTGGTGGCATATGCGAAAGCGCAGCAGGTGAAGTTGATGTATTGAGATTATGCCGGGTGGCGGCTTCGCCTTACCCGGCCTAAAACGGCTCGAACGTTGGCCGGGTAAGCGCAGCGCCACCCGGCAAAAACCTAGCTAAACCAGCTGCCAAACCAGCCGTGGAATTTCATTAACACAAAGTCCCATATCCGGCTGAAGAAGCCGCCCTCTTCCACCGCTTCCATCACCACCAGCGGACGCTGCTCAATGGATTTGCCGTTAAGCTGGAAATCTATCGTCCCGACGACCTGGCCTTTTTTCAGCGGTGCGGTGAGCTGTGGCTCGGTCAGGGTATAGCTGGCTTTCAGGTTTTTCAGCTGCCCGCGAGGAATGGTGACGGAACCCGCTTCACCAGCCCCCAGGTTCACTTCGCTTTTATCACCAAACCAGACGCGCTGGCTGACGAAGGTGGCGTCCGGCTTAATCGGCGTGACGGTTTCAAAGAAGCGGAAACCCCAGGTCAGCAATTTTTCGGATTCGTTAAAGCGAATGCGATCGGTTTTCGTCCCCAGCACCACCGAGATCAGGCGCATGTCGCCCTGCGTCGCGGAAGCCACCAGGTTGTATCCGGCCCCGGCGGTGGTCCCCGTTTTCATACCGTCCACGTTAACGTTACTGCTCCAGAGCAGACGGTTACGGTTAGGCTGGCGGATATTGTTGAAGGTAAACTCTTTCTCTTTATGGATGGCGTACTCATCCGGCACGTCATGGATCAGCGCTTTGCCCAGCAGCGCCATATCGCGCGCGGTACTGAACTGACCCGGCGCATCCAGGCCGTGAACGGTTTTGAAGGTGGTGTTGGTCAGGCCCAGTTTTTGGGCGTAGCCATTCATCAGCCCAATAAATGAGTCCTGACTGCCCGCGACGTAATCGGCCAGCGCAATACAGGCATCATTTCCCGACTGAATAATGACCCCTTTATTCAGATCGGAAACGGAGACCTGGTCGCCAGGTTTGAGGAACATCACGGACGAGCCGCGCAGCGCCGGGTTACCGGTCGCCCAGGCATCTTTGCCGACGGTGACCATATCATCCAGCTTGATTTTGCCCGCTTTCAACGCCTGGCCGACCACATAGCTGGTCATAATTTTCGTCAGGCTCGCCGGGTCAAGTTTTTCGTCGGCGTTACCTTCCGCCAGCACTTTCCCGCTGGCGTAATCCATCAGGATCCAGGCGCGCGCATCGACAGGCGGCGCTTCGGGCGCTGTCTGTTCCGCCGCATGGAGCGTTGGGGCAAAAAGGAAAAGCAGCGCCGAGCCTGCCGCCAGGCTGCGCAGAGAAGAAGTTTTTTGCGTCATAAATGCCACCCGAGTGTCCATTCTAAAAATCACGTCACAATCACCGTGTCGCAAGAAGCGATGAGTAATAGCGCACTACAGCGTTCAAAGAAACCTGTTCCAGGTAAAGTTTTTAAAGTTTATGCAATAACATTCAGATACGCTTTGATTGCGGCGTTTTTTTTAGCATCTGTTGCGTAATTGTTAGGTTTATCTCACCATGACGAAAAGCTGACTCGGATTCACATCTCATTGGGAGTAAATATGATTACGCTGTGGGGCAGGAACAATTCGACCAACGTGAAGAAAGTGCTCTGGACGCTGGAGGAGCTGGATTTACCGTTCAATCAAATTATGGCTGGCATGGCGTTCGGGGTGAATAAAGACGCTGACTATCTGGCGATGAACCCCAACGGGCTGGTGCCGTTGCTGCGCGATGACGAGACAGACGCCACGCTGTGGGAGTCCAACACCATCGTGCGTTACCTTGCCGCACAGTACGGCCAGGGTCGGCTGTGGGTTGAAAATCCGGCCCAGCGCGCCCAGGGCGAAAAATGGATGGACTGGGCAAACCAGACGCTTTCCCCCACGCACCGCGTCATCCTGATGGGGCTGATCCGCACGCCGGAAGCCGATCGTGATTATCCCGCCATTCATGCCGCCCAGGACGCCTGCGAATCCCTGTTCGCGATGATGGACGACGAACTGGCGAAGCACACCTGGTTCTCCGGTGAGACGTTCGGCGTGGGTGATATCGCCGTCGCCCCCTTCGTCTGGAACCTCACCAACATGGGTCTCAGCTGGACTCCGCGCCCTCACCTGGAGCGCTGGATCCAGCAGCTCAGCGAGCGCCCGGCGTATCGCAACGTGGTGATGATCCCGGTGACCTGATTACGACCCGGACGGGCTGACTTTCAACAGTTGCCCGTCCGTCTCGTCGGTCAGCACGTACAGATAGCCATCCGGCCCGACGCGCACATCGCGAATACGCTGATCTTTATCCCCCAGAATGCGTCCGTCCTCGGTCACGGTATTGCCGTTTACGCTCAGTACGATGACGTCTTTCTCCTTCAGCGCACCGATAAACAGCTTGTTTTTCCACTGCGGGAAGACGTCGCTGTTGTAGAACGCCATGCCGCTGACGGCGGGCGACACTTTCCAGACAAACAGCGGTTTTTCGGTGCCTTCAACGTGCTCGCCTTTTGCTTCCGGGATTTTCAGGCCGCTGTAATTGATCCCGTGCGTCGCCACCGGCCAGCCGTAGTTTTTTCCCTTTTCAGGAATGTTGATCTCATCCCCGCCGCGCGGCCCGTGTTCGTTGAGCCACAGCGTGTCACTCCACGGGTTCATCGCCATCCCCTGGGGGTTGCGGATACCATAAGACCAGATTTCAGGGCGCGCACCGGCGGTGTTCACAAACGGGTTATCCGGCGGCACTTTCCCGTCTTCCGTCAGGCGTACCACCTTGCCCTGAAGCTTATCCAGATCCTGCGCCGTCGGGCGCTGGTTGTTTTCACCTAAGCCAATAAAGAGATGGCCTTTACCGTCAAACACCAGCCGTCCGCCAAAGTGGTTGCCGGTAGAGAGTTTCGGCATCTGTCGGAACACCACCTGGAAGCCCTCAATGCGCGACAGGTCATCGCTCAAGCGCCCGTAGCCCACCGCGGTACCTGCTTTGCCATCCTTGCCTGCCTCGGCGAAACTGAGCCAGACCCGCCGTGACTGTGCGAAATCCGGGGCCAGCGCGACGTCCAGCAGTCCGCCCTGGCCGCTCGCCCATACTTTCGGCACGCCAACAATCGGATCGGATAGCCCTTTCCCTGCCTGCCAGTGCTTAAGCTGCCCGTCTTTTAGGGTGATCAGCAGCCCCTTATTGTCTGGCAGAAACGCCAGCGACCAGGGGTGATCCAGTTTTGTCTGTAGCACGTCAACCTTAACCGACTCGGGCGCCGCAAGCAGCGAAAGCGGGAATAACAGCACAGGAAGGAAAATCAGCGAGGATCGAGGCATAACGCACTCCTTTATCGACATATGGCTTAAAGATTAGCCACTGTTCCCGGGTGCGTTACCACTTTTACAAAAGCTTAATCAGAAGGGGGAGTTGCCTCCCCCGGGGGTCAGTGGTGGGCAAGCGTTTCCGGCTTGTTCAGACACATGATGCAAAGCGCGAGCGTGGTCAGGCAGTTTTCAAGCTTCTCCGCGTTAACGGCAATAAAATTCGGGCAGTCGTGACGTCCGTTCATCAAACAGACCCCGGCGATGGAGAGCACCTCGGCGGCACGGCGCAGCGCCACTACCTCGCTTTCAGCGTAGTGCGCTTTCAGAATGGGTGCTTTTTCACGCATGAAATTGCAAAGTTCAAAGAAGTTATCACGCAGATTTTCGCTTTCGCTGACTGACATATACCCTTTCGCCTTGCGCAGTTGCAGATATGCGGCCAGGTCGATTCGGGCGTTGATCAGCTTGTTAAGCAGATCGCGTTTCAGTCTGTCAACGGACATGCTATTTCCTCCTCTGTCAGCCATGTTACCTTATTAAGAATAAGGTCATTTTTTGTACAATGTAATGCCTGAGATCAAGAAACGATAACTGATTAACATTCTTTACAATGTTACAACGATTGCCCGGATCACCTGAGCCACTAAGAGTGTATAAATCCCCCGCGATACGCTGTAAAATCCCGCCCTGATAACTCCATAATTGATGAATTTTTAACCTATGAGCAATGTTACGCACCCGCCGAAAATCGGCTTTGTCTCCCTGGGCTGCCCGAAGAACCTGGTGGATTCCGAACGCATCCTGACTGAACTTCGCACTGAAGGCTATGACGTGGTGCCAAGCTACGACAACGCCGACATGGTGATCGTCAACACCTGCGGGTTCATCGACAGCGCGGTCCAGGAGTCACTGGAAGCCATCGGTGAAGCCCTCACGGAAAACGGCAAAGTGATTGTGACCGGCTGTCTGGGCGCGAAAGTGGACCAGATCCGCGAAGTGCACCCGAAAGTGCTGGAGATCACCGGCCCGCACAGCTACGAGCAGGTGCTGGAACATGTTCATCACTACGTACCAAAACCAAAGCACAACCCGTTCCTGAGCCTGGTGCCGGAACAGGGCGTGAAGCTGACGCCGCGCCACTACGCGTACCTGAAAATTTCCGAAGGCTGCAACCATCGCTGCACCTTCTGCATCATCCCGTCGATGCGTGGCGATCTGGTGAGCCGTCCAATTGGCGAGGTGCTGGCAGAAGCCAAACGCCTGGCCGATGCGGGCGTGAAGGAGCTGCTGGTCATCTCCCAGGACACCTCCGCCTACGGCGTGGACGTCAAACACCGCTCCGGTTTCTATAACGGCGAGCCGGTGAAAACCAGCATGGTCGGCCTGTGCGAGCAACTGGCTAAGCTCGGGATCTGGACGCGTCTGCATTACGTTTACCCTTACCCGCACGTTGACGATGTGATCCCGCTGATGGCAGAAGGCAAAATCCTGCCGTATCTGGATATCCCGCTGCAACACGCCAGCCCGCGCATTCTGAAGCTGATGAAACGTCCTGGCTCCGTTGACCGCCAGGTGGCGCGCATCAAACAGTGGCGTGAGATCTGCCCGGATCTGACCCTGCGCTCAACCTTTATTGTCGGCTTCCCGGGTGAAACCGAAGAAGATTTCCAGATGCTGCTCGACTTCCTGAAAGAAGCGCGTCTGGACCGCGTGGGCTGCTTCAAGTACAGCCCGGTTGAAGGCGCAACCGCCAACGAGCTGGCGGATCAGGTACCGGAAGAGGTAAAAGAGGAGCGCTGGAACCGCTTTATGCAGCTGCAACAGCAGATCTCCGCCGAACGCTTGCAGGAGAAAGTGGGCCGCGAAATTCTGGTCATTATCGACGAAGTGGACGAAGAAGGGGCGATTGGCCGCAGCATGGCGGATGCGCCTGAGATCGACGGCGCGGTGTACCTGAACGGGGAAACCAACGTCAAGCCGGGCGATATTATTCGCGTGAAGGTTGAAAACGCCGACGAGTATGATTTGTGGGGTAGCCGGGTTTAATTAACTTTCATCCCCCTCACCCCGGCCCTCTCCCCAGAGGGGAGAGGGTGTTAAAGTTCCCTCTCCCCTCTGGGGAGAGGGTTAGGGTGAGGGGCAAGGTCCAACAAAACACTACCCCTTTATCCGCGGATCCAGCGCGTCGCGCAACCCATCCCCCAGCAGATTAAACGCCAGCACGGTCAGGAAAATCGCCAGGCTCGGGAAAATCGCCACGTGCGGGGCAATCACCATATCCGCCCGCGCCTCGTTCAGCATCGCGCCCCACTCCGGCGTCGGTGGCTGTGCCCCTAACCCCAGAAACGACAGGCTCGCCGCCGAGATAATCGACACGCCTATGCGCATGGTGAAATAGACCACGATAGACGACACCGTTCCCGGCAGAATATGGCTGAACAGGATGGTGGCATCGCTGGCCCCCATGCTGCGCGCCGACTCGATAAAGGTTTGCTGTTTGAGCACCAGCGTGTTGCCGCGCACCAGGCGGGCGAAAGCGGGAATCGAGAATACCGCCACGGCGATGATGACGTTCGCCATGCCGCTGCCCATCACCGCTACCACGGCAATCGCCAGCAGAATACCGGGAAAGGCAAACAGCACGTCGCAGATGCGCATGATGATGCGGTCCCACCAGCCTTCGTAGTACCCGGCCACCAGCCCCAGTACGGTGCCAATTGCTGCGCCCATCAGCACCGCGAAGACCCCGGCCGCCAGCGAGATCTGCGCTCCCACCAGCACGCGGCTGAAAATATCGCGCCCGAGCGAGTCCACGCCAAACCAGTGCATCATCGACGGACCATCGTTCAGCCGGTCGTAATCAAAGTAGTTTTCCGCATCAAACGGGGCTATCCAGGGGGCGACAATCGCCACCAGGATCAGCAGCAATACAAACAACCCGGCAACCATAGCGACGGGCTGACGACGGAATCGCCGCCAGAATTCCCCCCACGGGGTGCGAATATGGTCCGGCCTGATCCCCGGCATCGCGTTCAAAACGGCCTGACGCCGCCAGTTCAACAATCGCATCTTACTTATACCTGATGGCCGGGTTAATGGCGGCGTACAGCACGTCCACCACTAAGTTGATAAGAATAAACTCCAGCGAGAAAAGCAGGACTTCTGCCTGAATTACCGGATAGTCGCGCATGTCTACCGAATCGACGAGCAAGCGCCCCAGCCCCGGCCAGTTAAAGACCTTCTCCACCACGATAGAGCCGCCCAGCAGAAAACCAAACTGAAGCCCCATCATCGTCACCACCGGGATCATCGCGTTACGAAAACCGTGCTTCAGAATGACCCATTTCTCGCTCACCCCTTTTGCCCGCGCGGTGCGAATATAATCTTCGCTCAGCACGTCGACAAACGAGGCGCGGGTAAAGCGGGCCATTACCGCCGCAACCGCCGCGCCAAGCGTCATGGAGGGCAAAATGTAGTGCTTCCAGGTGTCGGCACCGACGGTCGGCAGCCAGCCCAGCTCGACGGAGAAAATCTGCATCAGCAGCATGCCCAGCGCAAACGCCGGGAAAGAGATGCCGGTCACCGCCAGCGCCATGCCGAGTTTGTCCGGCCAGCGGTTGCGCCAGACGGCGGCGACAATGCCCGCGCCCAGGCCAAACACAACCGCCCAGCTCATACTGGCAATCGTTAACCAGAAGGTGGGCATAAAGCGGCTGGCAATCTCTTCCGATACCGGACGACGCGACACCATTGAAATGCCAAAATCGCCCTGAAGGACGTTGCCAATGTAACGCAGAAATTGCCTGTACAGCGGCTGGTCAAGACCGAGCTGCTTACGTACCAGTTCAATAACCGTCGCATCTGCTTCCGGTCCCGCAATCAAACGCGCCGGATCGCCGGGCAGCATGTGGACAAACAAAAACACCAGCACGGCCACAATCAGCAGCGTCGGGATAAGCCCCAGCAGACGTTTACAAACATAATTCAGCATGAGTTTTATTTTAAATCCGCGTCATCAAAGCTAAAGCCCGTATCCGGCATGATGTAAAAACCGGTCAGCGCTTTGTTGTGGGCTGAGACCAGTTTTTCCACCACCAGCGGCACCCACGGCGACTCTTTCCAGATAATGTCCTGCGCCTCTTTGTACAGGCGCGCTTTCTCTTCCGGTTTGGTGGTTTTCAGGGCATCGGCCAGATCCTTATCCACCTGCGGATTACTGTAAAACGCGGTGTTGAACAGGGTTGGCGGCCAGTTCTGGGAAGCAAACAGCGGCGACAGCGACCAGTCTGCTTCACCGGTTGAAGCCGTCCAGCCGGTGTAGAACATCCGCACGCCGCTCTCTTTCTGCCCTTTGCCTTCCACTTCCGCCGCTCGCTGTCCGGCATCCATCGCCGTGACCCTGGCTTTAATGCCCACCTGCGCCAGCTGCTGCTGGGTAAATTGCAGCACCTTTTGCGCGGTACTGTGGTTATGCGACGACCACAGCGTGGTGCTAAAACCGTTCGGATAGCCCGCTTCTTTCAGCAGTTCCCGCGCTTTCGCCGGATCGTACGGCCATGGCTGATAGCTCTGCGCGTACTCAATTGTTGGCGGCATCACACCCGTCGCGGGCGTGGCGTACCCGGCAAAGGCCACCTTCACCAGCGCCTGGCGGTTAATGGCGTAGTTGATGGCTTCACGCACCTTCGGGTTATCAAACGGTTTCTGCGTGACGTTCATGCTGATGTAGCGCTGCATAATCGACGGACTGGCCACCAGCTCCAGCTTGCTGTTTTTCGCCAGCAGCGCCGCCTGTTCGTACGGGATCGGGAAGGCAAACTGCGCTTCGCCGGTTTGCAGCATCGCGGCGCGGGTATTGTTGTCCACGACCGGACGCCAGGTGAGGGTATCCAGCTTCGGCAGTCCCTGCTGCCAGTATCCGGCGAATTTTTTCACCTTCACAAAATCGGTCTGGTTCCAGGTAAGCAGTTCGTACGGTCCGGTCCCTACCGGGTGGAAGCCAATCTCTTTGCCATATTTTTTCAGGGCAGCGGGCGAAATCATTGCCGTCGCCGGATGCGCCAGGATATTGATAAACGCCGAGAACGGCTCTTTGAGGGTGATCTTCACCGTCGCCGGGTCAACCACCTCGGTACGGGCGATATTTTTATACAGGTTATAGCGCTTCAGACCGTTTTCCGGGTTGCTGGCACGGTCCAGGTTGACCTTAACCGCCTCGGCGTTGAAGTCGGTACCATCCTGAAACTTCACGCCGGTACGGAGCTTAACGGTATAGATCAGCCCGTCGTCCGACACGGTATACCCTTCCGCCAGCACGTTTTTCAGCTTCATCTCGCGGTCCAGGCCGAACAGCCCCTGGTAGAAGGATTTTGCCACCGCCTGAGAAAGGGTGTCGTTAGCATCATACGGATCCAGCGTCGTGAAGTTTGACCCCACCGCCACCACCACGTCTTTCGACGCGAACGCGGGAGCGGCAGCCAGCGCAGCCATCACGCTCGCGGCCAGCAGCCATTTACGAGCAACAAAAGGAACCATTGTGTTCTCCTGCCTGTTGTAAGTTATAACCGCGAGAATGCATTGTCCTGACGCGGCGGTGCGACAAAATGACCGGGTCCCACCTCACGCAGCGCCACGCGCTCCAGGGTTTCGCCCCGTTTACGAATATTGCTCGGCATTTCGTCCTGCAACAGCACGCGCTGGGCGTGGCGATGCTCAGGATCGGCAACCGGTACGGCGGCCATCAGCTTGCGGGTGTACGGATGCTGCGGGTTTTCAAACACCGCCCGACGGGGGCCGATTTCAACAATCTGTCCCATGTACATCACCGCCACGCGATGGCTGATCCGCTCCACCACCGCCATATCGTGGGAGATAAACAGAAACGCGATGCCTAAATCCCGCTGTAAATCGAGCAGGAGATTGATGATTTGCGCGCGGATGGAGACATCCAGCGCGGAAACGGACTCATCCGCAATCACCACTTTTGGATTCAGGGCCAATGCCCGCGCAATACAGATGCGCTGTCGCTGACCGCCAGAAAATTCGTGCGGATAACGCCAGGCATGCTCCGGCTTCAGGCCCACGCGCTCCAGCAGCCACGCGACACGGCGCTGTGCGGCTTCACCGTCGAGCAGGTTATGCACCCGCAGCGGCTCCATAATCGAGTACCCCACCGTATGGCGCGGATCGAGCGACGCATAAGGATCCTGGAATATAAACTGAATATCCCGGCGCACCGCCTGCAATTTACTGTTAGGGAGGGTGTCGATGCGCTCACCGTTGAAGGTGATGCTCCCCTCCTGCGACTCCACCAGCCTGAGCAGCGCCCGCCCGGTGGTGGATTTACCGCAGCCGGACTCCCCCACCAGTGCCAGCGTTTCGCCCGGCCAGAGATCAAAACTGACGTTTTCAACCGCATGCACTTCGCGCTTCACGCGATTGAGGACCCCGCTACGCAGCGGGAAACGGGTCACCAGGTCACGCACTTCGAGGATTGGCCTGCCGGGAACCACCGTATTCTGCTCGGTTTCGTCTTCCTGCTGGCCCAGTTCGGTCTGGGAGAACAGCGGAAAGCGGCGCGGAAAATCACTGCCATTCATGGCGCCGAGACGCGGAACCGCCGCCAGCAGCGCTTTGGTATAAGGATGTACGGGCGCATGAAAGACCTGCTCCACCGTACCGGTTTCGACGGCATTGCCCTGATGCATAACCAGCACCCGGTCGGCAATATCCGCCACCACCCCCATATCGTGGGTGATGAAAATCACCCCCATCTCCATCTCCTGCTGCAACACCTTAATCAGTTGCAGGATCTGGGCCTGAATGGTGACATCCAGCGCCGTAGTGGGTTCGTCCGCAATGAGCACCGCCGGACGGCACGACAGCGC
This sequence comes from Enterobacter cloacae complex sp. IR5418, assembly GCF_049238105.1. Classification (NCBI taxonomy): domain Bacteria; kingdom Pseudomonadati; phylum Pseudomonadota; class Gammaproteobacteria; order Enterobacterales; family Enterobacteriaceae; genus Enterobacter; species Enterobacter cloacae complex sp. IR5418. Next base: position 40,081 of record NZ_JBMKHS010000004.1, read on the forward strand.
CATCGCAATCATCACCCGCTGGCGCATGCCGCCGGAAAGCTGATGCGGGTAGCGGGACAAAATTGCGTGCGCCTCCGGGATACGTACCAGCTCCAGCATCCGTTTCGCTTCCTTGAGCGCCTCATCACCGCTCAGTCCCTGATGGAGGCGGATAGATTCGGCAATCTGCTCACCCACCGGGAAAACCGGGTTCAGGGAGGTCATCGGCTCCTGAAAAATCATCGCAATATCTGCCCCGCGCACCCCCTGCATCTGGGACGCGCTCAGCTCATTGAGATCGATAACCTGACGGTTGCGACGGCGCAACAGCATCCGCTCGCTGGTGACCTGCCCGCCCGTCTGCTCAAGCAGACGCATCAGCGCCAGCGCGGTAACGGATTTACCGGATCCGGACTCGCCTACAATCGCCAGCGTTTCGCCACGATTGAGCGAAAACGACAGGTGCTGGACTGCCGGGATAAACTGCCGCTCTTCCTGAAAGGCAATATTCAGTTGGTGGACAGCCAGCACTTCGCAGTTGTCCAGCTCTTCACGGTGCGGCACGCTATGCCCCCTTATTCACGATAAATTCCTGTGCTGGGCGCATCGCCGGCATACCCCCACGCCCGGTACATCCCTTCACTGTTGAACGGCAGCGCCACGTTGCCTTCCCGATCCACCGCAATTAAGCCTCCCACGCCGCCCAGCGCGGGGAGTTTCTCCATCACTACCCGCTCGCAGGCCTCGCTCAGGCTTAATCCGCCATAATCCATCAGCGCGGTAATGTCGTAGGCCGCCAGCGCGCGGATAAACACTTCGCCGGTGCCGGTGCACGACACCGCCGCCGTGGCGTTATTGGCATAACACCCGGCCCCCGGAAGCGGACTGTCGCCGACGCGTCCGGGAAGCTTGTTAGTCATACCGCCTGTCGACGTCGCGGCGGCGAGGTTACCGGCTTTATCCAGCGCCACCGCGCCTACCGTGCCCATTTTGCTGCGTTCATCGAGCGGCGCGGCATGGTCCAGCTGCGTCATCCCCGCTGTACGGGCCTCCAGCAGTTGCCGGTAACGCTCCTCGGTGGAAAAAAGATCGGGCGAGACCGTGTCCATCCCGTGCTCGACGGCAAATTTCTCCGCCCCTGCGCCGGTCATCAGCACATGCGGGCTGTGATCCATCACCAGACGCGCGGCCAGCACCGGATTACGCAGACGGCTGACGCCCGCCACCGCCCCCGCTTTCAGGGTGACGCCGTCCATCACGCAGGCATCCAGTTCGTGCGTTTCATCGCGCGTAAAGACCGAGCCAATGCCAGCATTAAACAGCGGGCACTCCTCCAGCAGACGCACCGCTTCGGTCACCACGTCCAGCGCGCTGTCGCCCGCTTCCAGCATCCGCTGGCCTGTTTCCACAATGGCGTTCAGCGCGTCAATATAACGCTTCTCCTGCTCGGGACTGAGCTGTGCACGGGTGATTGCCCCGGCACCGCCATGAATTGCGATAACCGCTTTACTCATTTCGCATCACCCATCAGCCTGGCTGGCTGCTTTTTCTATAAATATCATTATCGTCGACGAATCTTCAGATGATTTTTGAATATAGAAAGACGCAACTGTGATGTAAAGCGTACACCCATCGGGTCATACAGTTAGCCGCACTTTTCTGCCATAATGAGCGCTTTCGTTGTTACTCCGCAGGAGCCCACCATGGATTTTACCGCCGGACTGATGCCGCTTGAGACGGCACTTTCGCAGATGCTTGACCGCATTACTCCACTGCACGATGTTGAGACGCTGCCGCTTGTGCGCTGTTTTGGCCGTATTGCCGCACGCGATATCGTCTCGCCGCTGAACGTGCCGGGGTTCGATAATGCGGCGATGGACGGCTATGCCGTACGTCTGGCGGATGTGCAAACGGGTCAGCCGCTGCCGGTGGCAGGTAAAGCGTTTGCCGGGCAGCCGTTCAACGGTGAGTGGCCTGCGGGCACCTGCGTGCGCATTATGACCGGCGCGCCGGTACCCAAGGGCTGTGAAGCCGTGGTGATGCAGGAAGAGACCGAACAGACCGACGACGGTGTGCGTTTTACCGCCAGCGTCAAAGCGGGTCAGAATATCCGCTGCACCGGGGAAGACATTACCCTCGGCGCAACGGTCTTTGCCGCCGGGCAAAAACTGACGGTGGCCGAACTGCCGGTGCTGGCATCGCTTGGCATCGCGGAGATTGACGTCGTTCGCAAAGTGCGCGTGGCGGTGTTCTCCACGGGGGACGAGCTACAGCTTCCGGGTCAGCCGCTGAACGAGGGGCAGATTTACGACACCAACCGTCTGGCGGTGCACCTGATGCTGGAGCAGCTGGGCTGCGAAGTGATTAATCTCGGCATCATTCCTGACGATCCGCAAAAACTGCGCGCCGCGTTTATCGACGCTGACGCCTCTGCCGACGTGGTGATCAGCTCCGGCGGTGTATCGGTTGGCGAAGCGGATTACACCAAAACCCTGCTTGAAGAGCTGGGCGAAATCGCCTTCTGGAAGCTGGCGATTAAACCGGGCAAACCGTTCGCGTTTGGCAAGCTTCCGCACAGCTGGTTCTGTGGCCTGCCGGGTAACCCGGTCTCTGCCGCGCTGACCTTCTACCAGCTGGTGATCCCGCTGCTGGCGAAGCTGTCAGGCAACAATGCCAGCCCGCTGCCTGAACGTGTGCGCGTGCGGGCGGCAACGCGCCTGAAAAAATCACCGGGCCGTCTCGACTTCCAGCGCGGCATTCTGGCGCGCAACGCCGACGGTGAACTGGAGGTGAGCACCACCGGGCATCAGGGTTCGCATATTTTTAGCTCCTTCAGCCAGGGCAACTGCTTTATCGTGCTGGAGCGCGATCGCGGTCACGTCGAGGCGGGCGAATGGGTTGAAGTGGAACGCTTTAACCACCTGTTTGGAGGCTGACATGACGGTGGAACTGAGCGACCCGGAGATGATGCGTTACAACCGCCAGATCGTGCTGCGCGGGTTTGATTTCGACGGTCAGGAAGCGCTTAAGGCGGCCAGCGTGCTGGTTGTTGGCCTGGGCGGTCTGGGCTGTGCGGCGGCGCAATACCTGGCTGCGGCGGGCGTCGGCAGCATGACGCTGCTGGATTTCGATACCGTGTCGGTGTCCAACCTGCAACGCCAGACGCTGCACAGCGACGCGACGGTGGGTCAGCCAAAAGTGGAATCAGCACGCACGGCGCTGACGCGCATTAATCCCCACGTTCAGTTCACCCTGATTGACGCGATGCTGGATGACGACGCGCTGTTTGCGCAGATAGCACGGCATGACCTGGTGCTGGACTGCACCGATAACGTCGCCATTCGCAACCAGCTTAATGCGGGCTGCTTTGCCCATAAAACGCCGCTGATTTCCGGCGCGGCCATCCGCATGGAGGGGCAAATCAGCGTTTTCACTTACGCTGAAGGAGAGCCGTGCTACCGCTGCCTGAGTCGTCTGTTTGGCGAGAATGCCCTCACCTGTGTCGAGGCGGGCGTGATGGCACCGTTAGTGGGCGTTATCGGTTCCTTGCAGGCGATGGAAGCCATCAAAGTGCTGGCGCATTACGGCACGGCAGCGGCGGGCAAAATCGTGATGTACGACGCAATGACCTGCCAGTTCCGCGAGATGAAGCTGATGCGTAACCCGGGGTGTGAGGTTTGTGGAGGTTAAAGCAAACGGCAACCTTCAGGTTGCCGTTTTAGTGTTTGCTCCCTCTCCCCGTGGGAGAGGGCTGGGGTGAGGGCATCAGGCCGCACCCGTCAGATCGACGTGCGTCCAAACGCCCCCTGCCAGTCCTGCTCAAACTTCACAATCGCCGCATCCACGGCTGGCGACGTAATAAACTGCTGCGCCACGTCCAGCGGCAGCGTGATGGACTCGCACCCTGCCAGCAGGCAGTCCAGCGCCTGGCGCGGGGTTTTAAAGCTCGCCGCCAGCACCTTTGACTGCGGGGCATGCAGGGTCAGCAGCTGTTGCAATTCGACTACCGTCTGGATCCCGTCCCCGCCCTGCGCATCCACGCGGTTCACGTAAGGTGCGACATACTCCGCCCCCGCCAGCGCGGAGAGCATCCCCTGCGCTGCGCCGTAGACCGCCGTGCCCAACGTCGGGATCCCTTCTGCTTTCAGCATTTTGATCGCCGCCAGCCCTTCTGCGGTCACGGGTACTTTCACCACCAGGTCATTGATGATCGCGCGCAGTTTACGTGCGTCTTCCACCATCCCTTCGGCGGTCGTCGCCATCACCTGCGCAAACAGACGCCCCTTGCCGCCCAGCGCGTCGTGCAGCGCGGGCAGTAGCTCTTCCAGAGGCGTTTTTCCCGCCGCCACAATGCTTGGGTTAGTGGTTACGCCCGCCAGCGGGAAGATACGCGCCAGCTTTTTGACTGCCGCAACGTCAGATGTGTCGAGATAAAGTTCCATGATGTCACCCTCAAAATTAGCCTGTATTTACCCTATCACAGCAAAACCTGCTCATGAATTGACCCACATCAAGATAACTTTCATTCGAAAGTCATTTAATCTTCATATGTAATTCGAGGGCAAAAAAATGATCTTCAATGTACAGCGTTACTCCACCCACGACGGCCCCGGTATTCGAACCGTGGTATTCCTGAAAGGCTGCTCGCTGGGCTGTCGCTGGTGTCAGAACCCGGAAAGCCGCTCCCGCACGCGGGACGTACTGTTTGACGCACGTCTGTGCCTGGACGGCTGCGACCTGTGCCAGCAGGCGGCACCGGGCTGTGTTGAACGCGCGCTGAACGGGCTGGTCATTCACCGTGAAAAATTCGATGAAGCCACGCTCAACGCCCTCACCGACTGCTGCCCGACGCAGGCGCTTACCGTCTGCGGTGAAGAGAAGCAGGTGGAAGAGATTATGGCGACCGTCCTGCGTGACAAGCCCTTCTACGATCGCAGCGGCGGCGGGATCACCCTCTCCGGCGGCGAGCCGTTTATGAACCCGACGCTGGCACACGCCCTGTTTAAAGCCAGCCATGAACAGGGCATTCATACCGCCGTTGAAACCTGCCTTCATGTGCCGTGGCATTACATTGAGCCGTCATTACCCTACGTCGATCTGTTCCTCGCGGACCTGAAGCATGTCGACGCGGAGGTGTTTAAACAGTGGACGGACGGTTCAGCCAAACGGATCCTGGACAACCTGAAACGCCTCGCCGCTGCCGGGAAAAAAATCACCATCCGCGTGCCGCTGATCCAGGGCTTCAACGCCGATGAAGCGTCTGTTACCGCCATTACCAATTTCGCCGCCGATGAACTCGGCGTCGAGGATATTCATTTTCTGCCGTATCACACGCTGGGCATGAACAAATACACCCTGCTCGGCCAACCCTACTCTGCCCCTGACAAACCGCTGGATAACCCTGCCCTGCTGGACTTCGCGCAGCAGTATGCCTGCCAGAAAGGGTTAACCGCGACCTTACGAGGATAAACTTATGACCACTCTGAATCTCAACACCCTCAGCGAACGTATTAAAGCGCATAAAATGGCGCTGGTGCATATCGTTAAGCCGCCGGTCTGTACCGAGCGCGCACAGCATTACACAGAAATGTACCAGCAACACATGGACAAGCCGATCCCGGTACGTCGCGCTCTGGCGCTGGCGCATCACCTGGCAAAACGCACCATCTGGATCAAACACGACGAGCTGATTATCGGTAACCAGGCAAGCGAAGTGCGCGCCGCGCCGATCTTCCCGGAATACACCGTCTCCTGGATTGAGAAAGAGATTGACGATCTGGCGGACCGTCCGGGTGCGGGCTTCGCGGTAAGCGAAGAGAACAAGCGCGTGCTGCATGAAATCTGCCCGTGGTGGCGCGGCCAGACGGTACAGGATCGCTGCTACGGTATGTTCACCGACGAGCAGAAAGGCCTGCTGGAAACCGGCATCATCAAAGCGGAAGGCAACATGACCTCCGGTGACGCGCACCTGGCGGTGAATTTCCCGCTGGTGCTGGAAAAAGGCTTAGACGGCCTGCGCGCGAAAGTGGCCGAGCGCCGCTCGCGTATCAACCTGACGGTACTGGAAGATCTGCACGGCGATCAGTTCCTGAAAGCCATTGATATTGTGCTGGAAGCCGTCAGCCTGCACATCAAGCGCTTCGCCGATCTGGCGCGTGAGATGGCCGCCAGCGAAACCCGCGACAGCCGCCGCGACGAGCTGCTGGCCATGGCGGAAAACTGCGACATCATCGCCCACGAGCCGCCAAAAACCTTCTGGCAGGCGCTCCAGCTGTGCTACTTCATTCAGCTGATCCTGCAAATTGAGTCTAACGGCCACTCCGTCTCCTTCGCCCGTATGGACCAGTACCTTTACCCGTACTACCGCCGCGACGTGGAGCTGGACCAGAGCCTGGACCGCGAACACGCCATCGAACTGCTGCACAGCTGCTGGCTGAAACTGCTGGAAGTGAACAAAATCCGCTCCGGCTCGCACTCCAAGGCTTCTGCGGGCAGCCCGCTGTATCAGAACGTCACCATCGGCGGCCAGAAGCTGGTCAGCGGTGAGCCGATGGACGCGGTCAACCCGCTCTCCTACGCGATCCTCGAATCCTGCGGTCGCCTGCGCTCCACCCAGCCGAACCTGAGCGTGCGCTACCACGCGGGCATGAGCAACGACTTCCTCGACGCCTGCGTGCAGGTGATCCGCTGCGGCTTCGGGATGCCCGCGTTTAACAACGATGAAATCGTCATCCCGGAATTTATCAAGCTCGGCGTGGAACGAGAGGACGCCTACGACTACGCCGCCATCGGCTGCATCGAAACCGCCGTCGGCGGCAAGTGGGGCTACCGCTGCACCGGCATGAGCTTTATCAACTTCGCCCGCGTGATGCTGGCGGCGCTGGAAGGCGGTCGCGACGCCACCAGCGGCAAGGTATTCCTGCCGCAGGAGAAAGCGCTTTCTGCGGGTAACTTCGACAATTTCGATGAGGTGATGGCGGCGTGGGACAGCCAGATCCGCTACTACACCCGCAAATCCATTGAGATCGAGTACGTGGTGGACACCATGCTGGAAGAGAACGTCCACGATATTCTCTGCTCGGCGCTGGTGGATGACTGCATCGAACGCGCGAAAAGCATCAAACAGGGCGGCGCGAAGTATGACTGGGTCTCCGGCCTACAGGTGGGGATCGCTAACCTCGGCAACAGCCTGGCGGCGGTGAAGAAGCTGGTGTTTGACCAGGGCGCTATCGGTCAGCAACAGCTGGCGGCGGCGCTGGCGGATGACTTCGACGGGCTGACCCATGAGCAGCTGCGTCAGCGTCTGATCAACGGCGCGCCGAAGTACGGTAACGACGACGACAGCGTGGACATGCTGCTGACGCGCGCCTACCAGACCTACATTGAGGAGCTGAAGCAGTACCATAACCCGCGCTATGGTCGCGGCCCGATTGGGGGGAACTATTACGCGGGCACGTCGTCCATCTCCGCGAACGTGCCGTTTGGCGCAGCGACAATGGCGACGCCAGACGGCCGTAAAGCCCACACTCCGCTGGCGGAAGGGGCAAGCCCGGCGTCCGGTACAGATCACCTCGGCCCGACGGCGGTGATCGGCTCCGTGGGTAAACTGCCGACCGAGGCGATTCTTGGCGGCGTACTGCTGAACCAGAAGCTGAATCCGTCGACGCTGGAAAACGACAGCGACCGCCAGAAGCTGATGGTGCTGCTGCGTACCTTCTTCGAGGTGCACAAAGGCTGGCATATTCAGTACAACATCGTCTCGCGCGAAACGCTGCTGGAGGCGAAGAAACACCCGGTTCAGTATCGTGACCTGGTGGTGCGCGTCGCGGGCTACTCGGCGTTCTTCACCGCCCTGTCGCCGGATGCGCAGGACGATATTATCGCCCGTACTGAGCATACGCTGTAAAAAAACGCCCGGTGGCGGCTTCGCCTTACCGGGCTTTTCTACTTTCATTCGAAATTAAATTTGTGCTCCCCGTCACCTTGTTATTAGAATGTTTCAAAACGCAGTGACCCAGGAGCACAGTATGACCGTAAAAGTTATCGTCACCGATATGGACGGAACTTTCCTTGATGATGCCAAGCAGTACGATCGTGACCGCTTCCAGGCACAGTTTGAGCAGCTTAACGCCCGCGGCATTGAATTTGTTGTCGCCAGTGGCAACCAGTATTACCAGCTCATCTCCTTCTTCCCCGAACTGAAAGACCAGATCTCCTTCGTGGCGGAAAACGGCGCGCTGGTCTTCGACCACGGCGAACAGATTTTCCACGGCGAGCTGACGCGCCATGAGTCGCAGATCGTCATTGGCGAACTGCTGAAAGACAAAGGGCTGAACTTCGTGGCCTGCGGGCTGGAGAGCGCATACGTTAGCGATAGGGCACCAGAAGCCTTCGTGGCGCTGATGTCAAAGCATTATCACCGCTTAAAGCGCATCAGCGATTACCGCGAAATTGACGACGTGCTGTTCAAGTTCTCCCTGAACCTGCCGGACAGCGATATCCCGAACCTGGTAGATAAGCTGCACGTCTCGCTGGACGGCATTATGAAGCCGGTCACCAGCGGATTCGGTTTTGTCGATTTGATTATCCCCGGCCTGCACAAAGCCAACGGCATTAGCCGCCTGCTGAAAGGCTGGAAAATCTCCCCGCAGGAGTGCGTCGGCATTGGCGACAGCGGCAACGATGCCGAGATGCTGAAGCTGGTGAAATACTCTTTTGCGATGGGCAACGCGGCAGAGAGCATCAAAGAAATCAGCCGCTACAGCACCGACGACAACAATCATCAGGGCGCGCTAAACGTGATTCAGGCCGTGCTCGACGCGCACTCCCCGTTCGACGCCTGATCCCCTTCCTGCCGGAGCCTCGCTCCGGCCCCCTCACTCTTTTCTCATCCTGTGGCACCCGTCAAGGTTTTAAACTTGCATTAACTTATTTTTAACTTAAAGTATCACTTGTAGACACTTTTGCTTTCGAATGAAAGATGCGAGGCAGTTATGACCTTTACCAGCGAAACCTTGCCAGCGGACCACAAAGCGGCAATTCGGCAGATGAAACGCGAGCTACGGGCCCAGATCGGTGACGTCCAGGCGGTGTTCGACCGGCTCAGTGACAAAATCGCCACCCGCGTGGCGGAAATTAACGCCCTCAAAAATAAAGGCGAAACCGTCTGGCCGGTGATCCCGTTTGCGGATGTGAAAAACGGCACGATTACCGACACACAGCGCGAGGCCATTAAGCGCCGCGGCTGCGCGGTGATCAAAGGCCACTTCCCGCGTGAGCAGGCGCTGGCATGGGATCAGTCGATGCTCGACTACCTCGATCTGAACAAATTTGACGAGGTGTACAAAGGACCGGGCGATAACTTCTTCGGCACCTTAACCGCCTCTCGTCCGGAGATTTACCCGATCTACTGGTCACAGGCGCAAATGCAGGCGCGCCAGAGTGAAGAGATGGCGCAGGTGCAGTCGTTCCTGAACCGTTTATGGACATTCGAGAGCAACGGTAAACAGTGGTTCGACCCGGACGTGAGCGTGATTTACCCGGACCGCATCCGCCGCCGTCCACCGGGAACCACCTCAAAAGGGCTGGGCGCGCATACTGATTCCGGCGCGCTCGAGCGCTGGCTGCTGCCCGCTTATCAGCAGGTCTTTGCCCGCGTGTTTGACGGCAACGTCGACAAATACGATCCGTGGAACGCCGCGCACCGTACCGAAGTGGAAGAGTACACCGTGGATAACACCACCAAATGCTCGGTGTTCCGCACCTTCCAGGGCTGGACGGCCCTGTCGGACATGATCCCCGGCCAGGGGCTGCTGCACGTGGTGCCGATCCCGGAAGCAATGGCTTACATTCTGCTGCGTCCGCTGCTGGATGACGTGCCGGAAGATGAGCTGTGCGGCGTGGCGCCGGGGCGCGTGCTGCCCATTTCGGAGAAGTGGCACCCGCTGCTGATCGAAGCGTTAACCAGCATTCCGGCGCTGGAAGCCGGTGATTCCGTGTGGTGGCACTGCGACGTGATCCACTCCGTCGCGCCGGTGGAAAATCAGCAGGGCTGGGGCAACGTGATGTATATTCCTGCCGCGCCGATGTGCGAGAAAAACCTCGCCTACGCGAAAAAGGTCAAGGAAGCGCTGGAAACCGGCGCGTCACCGGGAGACTTCCCGCGCGAGGATTATGAAAAGAGCTGGCAGGAGCGTTTTACCGTGAACGATCTCAACATCCACGGCAAACGCGCGCTGGGCATGGTCTAACTGTCGTACAGCCCTTCCCGATCTACGGCGGTGCGTCGTTTCCCCTGACGTATCCGCCGTACCGACTCCCGTACGGTCAGCGTACCGTTAAGCAGCAAGGTTCCCACCGGCGCATCCGGGCGCATCAGCCGCTGCTGGAGCATATGCACCGCTTCCGTTCCCAGTTCATCGCGGGGGACATGCACCGCCGTCAGCGGTACGTCCTGGATGGCGGCCAGATTAAAGCCGTCGATGCTCATCACCGACACGTCCTGCGGCACGCGCAGACCGTGGTTTTGCAGGGCGCTGATGGTGCCCGCCGCCATAAAGTCGCCCCCCACCAGGAACGCCGTCGGCAGGTCTTTTCCCTGCTGCTGGTGAAGCCACTCGCTCACCTGCTGCTCCGTCTCTCTGGCGCTGAAGCTCGGCACCACCAGCAGGTCGCGCCTGTCGCTGAACCTGAGGTTATGGCCGTGCCACGCGTCACGGATCCCGGACAGGCGCAGCTCCATGGTGTAGCGGCGCAGGCACAGCACGTTCATCACCTCACGGTGTCCCATCTCGAACAGGTACTCTGCCGCCCGCTCGCCAATGGCGCGGTGATCAGGCGCGACGGCGGGCAGGCGCATGTGGCGGTCCCGGCAGTTAATCAGCATGCAGGGTTTCCCCACGTCTACCGCCAGATCGTGGATATGCGGATCGTCGATACCGAGCAGAATCGCCGCCTGGGTATCCGGCTCGTTCATACGAGCCAGAAACAGCTGGGCATCGCTGTCGTTCTCCTCCAGCGCACAGTAGCGCAGACGCACCTCGTGCGAGGCCAGCCCTTTGCTCACGCTCTGGATGACGCGGTAGTAAAAGATGTCGGACCGCTCGTCAAACGCCCGCTGCGGGGCGAACACCACCAGGCTGTTAAGCAGCAGACGCCCCGCCGCCATGCCGTCCATTACCCCCAACTCCCGCGCGCATGCCAGCACCTTTGCCCGTGCCTTTTCGCTGGTGTTTGCCTTCCCCGCCAGCACGCGGGAAACGGTGCTGATGGAGAGCTGAGTACGGGCGGCGATTTCGGTGATTTTAAGCCTTTTGTCCATTTTGTGATCTGGCTCCGGATGTGAAATGAAAAAATTTTCACATCATATTTATCAGGTAATAACTTGTCTGAGGGCCATAATGCCGAAAAACAGACCTCGGTTATGAGAAAGTTTGCACAAAATCCACTATTCCCTGCTCAATTTCTCTCTTAAGGTGAACCTGTCACACAACTTCCATACTAGTTGTATAGCAGCCTGGCACTCTAAAACTGATAACTTTTAAATACCTGACGCTGTGTGACGCCTGAACCTTTGTCCCCTTACCGTCCGTCTTGTGGAGAAGAAAATGAGTCAGGACATCAATAACACCGTTGCGACAAGCAAAACCCGTCGCGTCATCCGGAACCTGCGCTGGTACGTGCTGGTGCTGTTTCTTCTTGGCGTGACCGTCAACTACATCACACGTAACTCGTTAGGTATTCTCGCCCCGGAACTGAAAGAGAGTCTGGGGATCACCACCGAGCAGTACTCCTGGATCGTCGGCGCGTTCCAGATCGCCTATACCATTTTCCAGCCCCTGTGCGGCTGGCTGATTGACGTCATCGGCCTGAAAATCGGCTTTATGGTCTGCGCCGGGATCTGGGCGCTGATGTGTATCTTCCACGCGGGCGCCGGAAGCTGGCTGCACCTCGCGATCCTGCGCTTCTTTATGGGGGCGTCAGAGGCCGCCGCCACGCCCGCGAACGCCAAAACTATCGGTGAATGGTTCCCGAAATCAGAGCGCCCCGTTGCCGCAGGCTGGGCGGGGGTGGGCTTCTCTATCGGTGCGATGCTGGCCCCGCCTATCATCTACTTCGCGCACGCGTCGTTCGGCTGGCAGGGTGCGTTTATGTTTACCGGCGTGCTGGCGCTGCTGTGGGTGATCCTGTGGTGGGCGTTTTATCACAACCCGGAACAGCACCCGAACCTGAGCCGCGATGAGCTGGCGTTCATCAAGCAGGATAACGAACCTGCACCGGTCAAACTGCCTTTTCTGACCGCGCTGAAAACCGTCTCGAAGAACAAACGTTTCTACGGTATCGCCATTCCGGCCTTTATGGCGGAACCGGCCTGGGCCGTGCTGAGCTTCTGGGTGCCGCTGTACCTCGCCAAAGAGCACGGCATGGATCTGAAACAGATTGCGATGTTTGCCTGGCTGCCGTTCCTGGCCGCCGATCTCGGCAGCGTGGCAAGCGGCTACCTGACCCGGCTCTACACCCGCTGGTTCGGCTGCACCCGCGTTAACTCGGTCGTCGCAAGCTCCGTCACCGGCGCGTTCCTGATGATTTCTCTCGCCGTCGTCGCCGTGACCCGCGACCCGTATATCACCATCGTGTTGATCTCCATCGGCGGCTTCGGGCACCAGATTATCTCCTGCATGCTCAGCGCGCTGGTCGTGGAGTCATTCGACAAGGGCCAGATGGCAACCGTCAACGGCATGCGCGGCTCGGCAGCGTGGATCGCCAGCTTCCTGTTCTCGCTGTTAATCGGGGTGACCGCCGACAAAATCGGCTTTAACCCGCTCTTTATCGCCATGGGCTTCTTTGACCTGCTTGGCGCTGTTTTCCTGGTGGCATTTATTGCTGAACGTCGCGCCAAGCGCGCCTGATAGTGGATGTATTGCATATGAAAACCCTGAAAAACTGGACCGTCGATACGCAGTCGGCAAACCATCTTGAACTGCTGGTGGATAATCAGCACCGCCTGTGCCTGTATGTGCTGGAAGAGAACCTGTTCCGCGTGCTGATCAAACGCAAAGGCGAGCTGGCGCTGGACCGCACCTGGAGCATCGCCCCGGAACAAGACGTGCCGTGGGAAGGTCGCCGTCGTGACGACTTAAGCGGTTTCTCCTGCCCGGCCTGGACGCTGACGCAACAGGGCGACACATTAACCGTAGCGACTGAACAGCTGCGCGTGACCGTCCACCAGCCGCTGTGGCTGGAGTGGCACTACCGCAATGAGGCGGGCGAGTGGCAGCCACTGGTCAATGACCGCCCGACCAGCGCCTACCTGCTCAATGCCCACGGCGATGGCGTGGCGCACTATCTCAGCCGCCGCAAGGACGAGCGTTTTTACGGTCTGGGTGAGAAAGCGGGTGATTTACAGCGCAACGGCAAACGCTATGAGATGCGTAACCTGGACGCGATGGGCTATAACGCGGCCAGTACCGATCCGCTGTACAAGCACATTCCGTTCACCCTCACCCGTCGCGACGACGTGAGCTACGGCCTGTTCTACGATAACCTGAGCAGCTGCTGGCTGGATCTGGGTAACGAGATCGACAACTATCACACCGCCTACCGCCGCTGGCAGGCGGAAGCGGGCGATATTGATTACTACATCTTTACCGGCAAGCGCGTGCTGGACGTCACCAAAGCCTTCGTGCGCCTGACGGGGAAAACGCTGTTCGGACCGAAATGGAGCCTGGGCTACAGCGGCTCGACCATGCACTACACCGACGCGCCGGACGCGCAAAACCAGCTGATGAACTTCATCCGCCTGTGCGATGAGCATGCCATTCCGTGCGACTCGTTCCAGCTCTCCTCCGGCTATACCTCCATCAACGGCAAGCGCTACGTCTTTAACTGGAACTACGACAAGGTGCCGCAGCCAAAGGTGATGAGCCAGGCCTTCCACGACGCGGGGCTGAAGCTTGCGGCAAACATCAAGCCGTGTCTGTTGCAGGATCATCCCCGCTACAGCGAAGTGGCGGAACGCGGCCTGTTCATTCGTGATTCAGAAACCGATGCACCGGAACGTTCCAGCTTCTGGGATGACGAAGGGTCGCACCTCGACTTCACCAACCCGCAGACGGTGCAGTGGTGGCAGAACGGCGTCACCACCCAGCTGCTGGAGATGGGCATTGATTCCACGTGGAACGACAACAACGAGTATGAAGTGTGGGACGGGGAAGCGCGCTGCTTTGGCTTCGGCCAGGAGATTGCCATCAAGCACATTCGCCCGGTGATGCCGCTGCTGATGATGCGCGCCTCGCTGGAAGCACAGCAGCGCTTTGCGCCGGAGAAACGTCCGTATCTCATCTCCCGCTCCGGCTGCGCCGGAATGCAGCGCTACGTTCAGACCTGGAGCGGCGATAACCGCACTAACTGGGACACCCTGCGCTATAACATCCGCATGGGGCTGGGCATGAGCCTTTCCGGGCTGTTCAACGTCGGCCACGACGTGGGCGGTTTCTCCGGTGACAAGCCGGACGCCGAGCTGTTCGTGCGCTGGGTGCAGAACGGCGTGATGCACCCGCGCTTTACCATTCACTCGTGGAACGATGACCACACCGTGAACGAGCCGTGGATGTATCCCGGCGTCACGCCCGCCATTCGCAGCGCGATTGAGCTGCGCTACCGCCTGCTGCCGTATCTCTACACCCTGCTCTGGCAGGCGCACGCCGACGACGAGCCGATGCTGCGCCCGACCTTCCTCGACCACGAGCACGACGCGCAGACCTTCGAAGAGTGCGACGACTTCCTGCTGGGCCGCGACCTGCTGGTCGCCAGCGTCGTCGAAGCCGGGCAGCGCGAACGCCGCGTCTGGCTCCCGGACAACGACACCGGCTGGTACGATTTTTACACTCACGCGTGGTATGCGGGCGGCCAGTCGATCGTTCTCGACGCGCCGCTGGAAAAACTGCCGCTGCTGGTGCGTGCCGGGGCCGGTTTACCGCTCAGCGAACGCATCCGTCACGTGAGCGCCGATAAAGACGATACCCGCGAGCTGAAACTGTTCCCGGTGAAAGGCGTCGGCACCACCTCCGGGCTGCTGTTCGAAGACGACGGCGAAAGCTGGGGCTACCAGAACGGCAACGCGCTGTGGGTGGAATGGGAGATGGTGTGCGACGGCGCGACCATTAACCTGAAGGTCAACGCGCGCGGTGACTATCGTCCTGCATGGAAGGCGCTGAAGGTGTCGTTGCCTGTTGGGGAAAAACGTACGCTGCGGGTGAACGGAGTTGAAGGGGGCGAGTGGGTGCTGTAACAGATCCCCTCACCCTAGCCCTCTCCCCAAAGGGGAGAGGGAACTTGAACACCCTCTCCCCTTTGGGGAGAGGGCCGGGGTGAGGGGGTTGTTTTAACTCTCGATACCTTTACTGCGCAGGTAATCTTCGTAGTTACCGGTGAAGTCCACCACGCGCTCTGGCGTAATTTCGATCACGCGGGTCGCCAGTGAGCTAACGAACTCACGGTCGTGAGAGACGAAGATCAGGGTGCCCTGATACATCTCCAGCGCCATGTTCAGCGATTCAATCGATTCCATATCCAGGTGGTTGGTCGGTTCGTCCATCACCAGGATGTTTGGTTTTTCCATCATCAGCTTGCCGAACAGCATGCGGCCCTTCTCACCACCGGAGAGCACTTTGGCAGGCTTTTTGATGTCGTCCTGGCTGAACAGCAGACGTCCCAGAATGCTGCGTACCGCCTGCTCGTCATCGCCTTCCTGCTTCCACTGGCTCATCCAGTCGAAGACGGTCAGGTCGTTTTCGAACTCATATTCATGGTCCTGCGCGTAATAACCAATCTGCGCGTTTTCAGACCATTTCACGGTACCGTTGTCCGGTTGCAGTTCACCCACCAGGGTTTTCAGCATTGTGGATTTACCCACGCCGTTGGCGCCTAGGATGGCAATCTTCTCGCCCACTTCCAGCAGCAGGTTGAAGTTTTTGAACAGCGGACCTTCATCGAAGCCTTTGGTAAGGGCTTCCACTTCCAGCGCGTTACGGAACAGCTTTTTGTCCTGCTCGAAGCGAATGAACGGGTTCTGACGGCTGGAGGCTTTGACTTCTTCCAGCTTGATTTTGTCGATCTGACGGGCACGTGAGGTGGCCTGACGCGATTTTGAAGCGTTGGCGCTGAAGCGGCTCACGAAGGATTGCAGGTCTGCAATCTGCGCTTTCTTCTTGGCGTTGTCGGCAAGCAGACGTTCACGCGCCTGGGTGGCCGCCGTCATGTACTCGTCGTAGTTGCCCGGGTAAACGCGCAGCTCGCCGTAGTCCAGATCCGCCATGTGGGTACACACCATGTTCAGGAAGTGACGGTCGTGCGAGATGATGATCATGGTGCTGTCGCGGTCGTTCAGCGTCTGCTCCAGCCAGCGGATGGTGTCGATGTCCAGGTTGTTGGTGGGTTCGTCGAGCAGCAGGATGTCCGGGTTAGAGAACAGCGCCTGTGCCAGCAGCACACGCAGCTTCCAGCCTGGTGCGACTTCGCTCATCGGGCCGTAATGCTGTTCAACCGGAATGCCCACGCCCAGCAGCAGTTCGCCCGCACGCGCTTCCGCAGAGTAGCCGTCCATTTCGCCGTATTGCGTTTCCAGATCGGCCACTTTGTAACCGTCTTCTTCGCTCATTTCCGCGAGACCGTAGATACGATCGCGCTCCTGCTTCACTTCCCACAGTTCCGCGTGCCCCATGATCACGGTGTCGAGCACGGTGAACTCTTCGAAGGCGAACTGATCCTGACGCAGCTTACCGATGCGCTCGTTCGGATCGAGCGATACGTTGCCGAGCGTTGGCTCCAGATCGCCGCCGAGGATCTTCATGAAGGTGGATTTTCCGCTACCGTTGGCACCAATCAGGCCGTAACGGTTGCCGCCGCCAAATTTGACGGAAATGTTTTCGAACAGCGGCTTACTGCCAAACTGCATAGTGATATTGTTGCAAAGAAGCAAAATTGATATTCTCTCGTAAGTGATTGAAAGGAATAGATTATGCAAAAACAAAACGGGTTAGCATTCAGTTACATAAGATTCTCAAGCAAGAAGCAAGAACAAGGTGACTCAGTTCGTCGTCAGACTGAACTTGCTGAGAAGTACGCACAGGCGAATAATTTAATTCTATCAGAAAAGAACTTCCAAGACTTGGGGATCTCTGCATTCAAAGAAGGCAACAGAGCATCTTTGGCTGACATGCTTCAAGCTATCGAACAAGGTTCTATCTCTCCAGGCTCAACGATCATTATCGAATCACTCGACCGATTGAGTCGTAGAGGCATCGACGTAACACAACAGATCATCAAGCAGATTCTACAGCATCAAGTTTATATCGCTTCCCTCGTCGATGGACTTTTGCTGAACAGAGAATCAGTAAACGACTTAGTAAGCGTGATTAGAATCGCGCTGGCTGCTGACCTTGCTCACAAAGAATCCGAGAAGAAATCTCAACGACTGAGAGAGACAAAAGGACAACAACGTCAACGAGCATTGAACGGTGAAGTTATCAACAAATCATTACCATTTTGGTTAGAACGAAAAGACAACGCTTATGTTTTTTCTGACAGACTCGACGCGGTGAAAAGAATAATCGAACTCAAGAAGAAAGGTCTTGGCAATAATAAAATAGCCAAGACTCTGAATGATGAAGAATTTGCCCCGCTACGTTCTGCTGGCTGGAATCATACGACTGTTGCAAAGACGATTAAATCAGTTGCTCTTTACGGTGCATATCAAACATCTGAAACGACAAAAGATCGTAAAGTCATTCTTCTGGATATTGTCGAAGATTATTATCCTGCCGTTATAAGCAAAGAAGAATTCATGTTGCTTCAATCTGATCAGAAACAGAATAAACCCGGATATAAGTCAGAAAAGAACGCTTTCACAGGTTTGCTCAAGCATGAATGTGGAGGTGCTCTTGTTAGAAAATTTCATACAGTCAGTGGCAAAGTATATGAATATCACGTTTGTGCAAACGCTCGCGATGGAAAATGTAGCGTAACGCAGAACTTTAAAAATATTGAAACCGCGATGTTTAAAATTCTTCGTGAACTAAAGATGGAAAAGAAAACATCACTCGACGCAACTTTATTACAAGAACGCTCTGATGTTCAGGAAAAGATTCAAGATCTGAACAATATGCTACTCAGTATGAAGAAAGTTCCTGCAAGTGTTTTGCAGACAATTGGCAGTCTTGAAGATAAGTTACAGGCGCTCGACCAAGCTATTACAGAACAAAACAACAGGGTTATGAACGAACAATCCGTTGATTTGAATCTGTTGCAGGAGGTGCAAGATCCTGTTGAATTAAACATGATGCTTAAACGTGTGATAAGAGAAATCACCGTTTTCAATCTGAAAAAGTCATGGAGAATAAAAGTGTCGTACATCAATGGACATTCACAGAGCTTCCGATGGGATTCTAAGAATATCAGTTTTAAATCTGACACGGAAAAACTATTGGATTTCATGAACTCCGAAAGGGAAGAAGAATAAAGCCGGGATAATGCTTCACCTCCTCGGCAGGACTTATACGATATCTCCGAGTTAAACAAGGAGATATCATGAGAAGAATTGACTTGATTTTTATTATCAGTCTTGCGTTGTTGTGTAGTATCAATGTTTAATCAAAGGGAGCATATGCTCCCTTTTTCATTTATAGCTATCGTAAGTTCCAGTTCTTAGAACTTCGGTAACACGTCGAGCGCGATTAGGTGTTTGTTTAGCCCATCTGCTGTTCAGTGCTTCGTCTGCTGCATTCTGATAATCACCGATTTCGAGATAACCGATCATTTTCTTGAACTGTAGAACACCTTGAACACCAAGTTGGAAGCACATATTAACCAGTGCTGTTCGTCTGATGATATCAAGAGAAGTATAAACGTTGATAAGCTCGGTTCTTCCGATTTGCTTAATCGTTTGATTAATATCTTTTTCCAGAATCTGACGTGATTCTTGCTTGTTGATATAACCGTAATGACCAGTGCCTACAAGTTTATCAAGTTGTCTGATTGCTTCATCTTTAGACGGAGATTTAGTCAGAAGATGTCCAACTCCGATTGTCCAATATCCTTCGGTATCTTTATAAATCGTGAGTTTTTCACCTTCGTCATAGATAATCATATCTGTTATGTTCATAGAGCCTCTTATAAATAAGTGAATAAACCTATATTTATGAGGATTCTATGCTTAGTAAGAATATCAAAATCACCGATGTTAAATTAACGTCGAACGCACCGTTTTTCTCTAACAGAGCAATCAGCGGTAAATTTCAAAAACGATTCACCGGTGTTCAGTTCTTTGAACTTGAATTCAGTCTGAATTATCAATCAGAACAAACAGCAGAAGTAAAACGCTTTATCGCTATGCATCAACAAGCACAACCATTTGAATTTGACTTGAGCTATCAAACGAAATACGAAGGCACAGCCCAAGGAATTCTACGCTCACAACAGAACGCAGCACCAGGAGCGCGTCAGGTGACTCTAGGAACATTTGCAGGTGTTCTTGAAGCAGGAACAATAGTTCAGTTTCAGAATCACTCCAAGCTTTATACCGTTACGGAGGACGTACAGACTGGAGGTCAGTTAAAACTGTTTCCGAATCTTCGTGCTCAAGTTCAGCTTGGTGAAGAAATCAAATACAGATCTCCTAAAGGTCGATTCGTACTGACTAACGAAAGTTATCCTTATGACATTAAATCGCTGAGTAAACTTCAACTTAAAGCAACAGAGGTTATCTAATGAATATTAAAGAAAGATTTGCTGAACTCTGCAAAGACGCTGAATTTATCAGCGCTTATAACGATTTCAACGGGACTAATCTTACCGTTCTGGATCAGTCTCAGTTATTCAGTGTAGGCACGTTGTTTCACCTTGTTACGATCAAGATGAAAAACAACACTGAGTTGTTACTGACTGATGCGTATTACGATATCGAATACAAAGCGAAGAATTATATCGCCACTGGTGACTTTACTGATATCAGCACAATCGATGAAGAAAAAGAAATCAACAACAACGGAATGTCAGTTAAGCTGGCTAACGTGAGAACTGAGTATATCAACTTAGTCAGAACGAAACAGCTTGATACAGCCGAAGTTAATATTGATATATGTTTTCTGAGTCCTGAAACAGGCAAAGTAAGAGAGAGTTTTAATCTGTTCAATGGTGAGATCGATAAGCTCACGATTAACATTGACTATGATGATAACGAATCGAAGAACGAAACCGAAGTTCAACTGAACTCTATCTGGGCTGTTCTCGAAAAATCAGCACGAAACCATGCGTCTGATGGTGTTCACAGAAGCTATAAAGGATCAGAGAACGATTCATTCTTTTCAAGAATCGGTAAATGGAATTCCGAGCAAAAGTGGACCAGCAAGAAGTAAGAACGAAAAAAGGGCATATCAATTGATATGCCCTTTTTATTTGGGAATTTGATTATGCACGTTTGCATAAGAAGTTAATGCCGTTGTGCTTATACATCTGATTAGACATATGACCTGCACCTGAATTACCTGATTCAGAAATACGGGCGTTATACATTGTTTCTGATTCGATACCTCGTAGAGTCTCCGAGAATTTATAATCATCACGAGTAGGAGTAATATCAGAACGAACGTACATAAAGCTATCGTTATAATCAAAGAGACGATAACGAACACCGTTATTAGAGGTGCAATTGTAATCAACGCTGCTTTCGAAAGAAACAAGAGCGTTTGTTCTGCGTTCGAAATTCTCCGTGTGGCGCGCTGATACATTAACAGGATCGTTGTATTCGTTCCATGATTTAACAGCACTGATACAACAAAGCACAGCTATGCCTACTGCAATTAGACGATAGATATTCTTTTCAGTTTTTTGATTGAGTTTCAGTTTCATTTTTTATTCCTTTTAGTTTGCATTGAGTAACAAACAACTGTCTGTTATCAGATTGAATTATATAACTGGGTGTATTATCAAAATAAGTTCGAAGATAATCGACCCCGTCACGTCTGTTTATACTCGCGTCATAACCGTTGATAACAACGTCACGCAATAGACCACTGAATCGTTCTCTGTTATTAGAGCGATAGAAAAAGAACAAGTTATAGTCTGCAACTTCAGAGTGAATAAGATTTCTGTCTTGCTTATCAACTCTGTATATCGTGAAACAATCGTAACGGACCGCCTGTGAGGACACAAGCAGAAGCCCTACTGACAAGGCGGCAGACAGAACGAATAAAATTTTAAATATTTTTATCATATTTTTAAGATTTTTTTGAAAAAAATCATTGGCCCTGTGAAAAAGTTCTTGACAAAATTTTTTTAGTTACTCTGGGACTCCTGAAACGCCGAGATGTTTCGAGCGCTCAGCCTTTTTCTCGCGTGTGAAAATCCAAAACGTGTTCAGTTCAGACTGATAGACAGGGACTATCCCGGAGGAATTCCTGTGTTCAAGATAAATACAGAAATAAACCCTTATGCCCTCTACGATTGGAGAATTTTAATGGCGCGTAAAACTTATGTAAGCATGACTGAAATGGCTAAACGCTATGGTTATACCCTTAACGCGATAAAATCATGGCGTGCTGAAGGACTTCCGTATTCAGATAATCCAGCAGGAATTCCAGAAGACGAAGGAACTTTATGGATTGTTCAGAATAAAATTAACCCAATGCGAAATATGTCCATCAAGGACGAATTCGAACGAGAAAAACTCCGTGAACAAGTGGCTAAAGCCGACTTGGCAACTTATGCAGCGAAAGAAAAATCTGGTGAATTAATCCCAGTTGACTATGTTCAAGCTGAGTTGAACCGTTTTTGTTCACAACTGAAAGACAAAATCAGGTTAATGCCGAAGAAACACGCTTTGGAGATTCTCGAATCTGCCGTTTCAGTTGAAGAACTTCGTGATTGTCTGAAAGAGAAAATCGACCAGACGTTACGCGAGATTGACAGTTTGTTTGAAGAGCCTGAGTTGCAGGACAACTCCTCAGACGAGTACAAAGATAAGACAGAGAATGATACTGAGATTGACCTTGATTAAGGGAGAACGTCTCCCTCACCTCGCTGCTCCTTTGAACGTCTGCTTGTTACGATCAATATATATTTTTCCTTGCTCGTAAAAACCATTTTGAATAACAGCAGGCGCTGATAGTTGTTGCTTTGAAATACTTTTGCAATTAGAGCATTCAGCTTCTATTCTTCGTGAAACGGAACGAACATTCTCAAAATCATGAATGCATTTTACATGATGATAATCATAGTTTGGCATATACTTTCCTTTTTTAAAACTGTATTTATCACCAATAAACTCAGCAGACCCGATGATTATCTAAATTGCATACTAATCATTGAGTCTGGATCCTCGCATAGATAATAACAAGCACTCAACAATAATTTGTTAATTATTCTTGACCTAGCATTGTAGTTACTAATTTTGAAAATTCTTTCGCTATTTCAGGATCATTTGGTTCTTTTCTAGCAGTCGCTTCCTGCGCTTCATCAAAAGTATTTGCCTGTATTTTATCCAATTCAAAGTATTTCTTTGCATACGTACCTTTAGGACTATCGTCAACGACTTGATAATAAACAACTTTTCGCCTATTAACTTGAGCTACAATGTAATTAAGATTTCCATCCCAAGTATCAAGGTTAGGGTGGATAAATTTATAGCTGTTTGATTGATAGTAATCACCTGCCTCTTTGAAACTTTGAAAATCAGCATCAATAAATGATATATCCTCTCCTTTAATTCTCATATTACATCTTTTGCAAGACACAGCCAGATTATTCATTTGAAACATTTCCGACACTATTTTTGATTTCGGAATAATATGTTCTATATCAAGAACCATATTAAATTCATCATCTATATTTCTAGAGCAATAACAACAGCAGTGTTTTTGGTTCTCACGCAAATAATCTTTAATTTTTCTTTTGATAGCTTCGAGAGAGCTATCACTCCAGAACTGATGGCCCTGCGCGACAGCATGATCCATTAAACGTTGCTCTTCGATAACAAATGAAATATTACCCATGAGTTTTCCCTTTTCCATTAGAAACTTTATCAAGCAATACATCAACCCCAGAGAGGAATTTCATTTGGGCTAAATCATTTGCCATTTTTTTAAATTCTTGCAAACGCTCGCGTGCTGTTTGTAAAGATATTTGGCCACTTGAGAACTGGTCTATAATATCCACACATCTATTAGATAAAGCTCTATTTTTAGGTGTTAGCGTATCGAAATAGTCTATGTATAGATCTTCAGCATTATCATCGTAAGAATTTATTTGACTAAAACCATTAATTCCACGTTTGTAAATTGATACTTGATTATCTTCTGAGGCTGAAGCAATTATAAGAGGTGAGTGAGTTGCTACAATAACTTTACATCTATTATAACCTATCGCTCCTTTAAGAAGTTCGAAATACTCATTTTGCCATTTGGGGTGCAAACTATTTTCAGGTTCATCAATAAGTATAAATGAACTATCGTTAACACAAAATGCGAGGTGGACAAGTAAAGCTATAAAAGATAACTCTCCAGAGCTTGCATGTTTCAACGGGAATGAAACATCATCTTTAGTTAAGAGGACTTCTATGCCAGATATTATATTCGCTTTTTTCAAAAGACGTTCATAGCTTAATAAAAGCAAATACGAATCGAAATTTCCTTCATAAAAAACGTTATCATCATTGGTTAGCCAAATTAAAGTACTATATCCATAATTGACTTGGTGAATAGCTTTATCGATAGCCATTTTAAGTTCGTCAGGTATTTCTTGATCACTACTGTCGAAGAAAACAGGATAAATATCACCTGATGTGTTTCTTGAATATCGAATGGCATCTTTGAATTTTTTACGAAATTTTACTTTAATACCAATAGATTGTTCATAGCCGATGTGATTCAAAACTGAAAAAATACGACTTACTTTATTTTGGCTTTTAGTTGAAAGAGTTCTCTTTATTGCTTGAGCAGGGAAATTCCTACCTAATTTACTTCCAATATAGTCATAGTTAAAACTGTTGGGATGAACTTCAAATTTATCGAATAGTGTATTTGACACAGCAACTGTGCTGTAACCTTCATTGTGCAAACTCTCTGCCAGGTCATGCAGCAGTATGCTTTTGCCGCTCCCATTTTTACCTACAAGAATAAAATAGTCATTTGGAGAATGTAAGAGCAAGTCAGCGCTAAGCATTTCATTACCATTTAGCTGTTCGAAAGATACAAAATTTTACATTTCGTTCTAATAGAATTGCAATACATATACTGTAGAAATTTGATCAGATTCCTGTTTAAAGTCACTCATTTATCATTGTTCACAATCGGTATTATTACAAACACATCGAAAACACATCTCATACTCTTAACTTGATGTTAGATGTGATCGTGCTCTATCACAGCTTATCTATGTGATCTATTCGCAAACAGCATAGAGTGAAACAATCTCTGTAATCATTACTGGGACGAAGCCAGATTAAGTCTATAGATATAGAAACATTATTTGGTATTTTCCACACGATTTTATAGTTTTCGGCAATTCCAATCGGTTCATGAAGTTAAGTATTCGGGAGTTTGATAACGCATGATTGATCGTTACAAACATCTGTCGGCTCGTTTGAATTCTCTTCGGTATTTGATACAATAAATACAGATGATTCGTTAGAAATTGGTGTAACGATTTCAGAAGTTGGCGCTTCTGATTCAATTTCAATCATTGCAATAATCAATTCTTCGTCAAAAGATAATTTCTCACCCTTGATGTTCTTTCTAAAAGCGCTGTTCTCTTTTTTGAGTTCAGCGTTTTTTTGTTTTAGAGCTTCAATCTCCTTTCTTAATTCTTCCATTTCAGAAGCAAGAACATCAACTTTCTGTTCAGTCGGAAATTCAATTTCTTCTTTAATCTCTACAAAATCACCAACGTACTGTTGAATGAACTCTTGTTTGTCATTTGCTTTGATCATAGTCAGGTCTGAACCTAGAGCTTTCCAGTTGCGACTTTCACAGCAAACGATAACAGCTTTCGATAAGTCTTTCGCATACGCTACGATAGCTGGTTTGTCGTTCAGTTCTGACATACCGATTTCGAAAGAACGAATGTTTTTAACAGTCAGAGCGTTTTCAATTTTAGAAAGAAGTTTCGCTTGAAGATTGCGGTGAATGTTAAAGCTTTTGATAAAGTTTTTCAGTAAGTTTCTGTTGTTAGTCATTTCGTTAGTCTTAACGATTTTTCTGTTCAGACTAACGTTAGTGGTTCCGTTTAAGTTATCGAAGATTGCAAATTTCATTTTATTTGTCCTTTTTAGTAGTTCTGATGTTCATGCGGTCACAATATTTTTTCATAGAAGATGGAGAAATATCAAACTCTCGGCAGATTGCTCTGAATGAATCACCGTTATCAAGTTTCGTTTCGATAACGAGCTTAGATGGGTATTTAGATTTTTTCACAAGTGTTCACCTTTTTGATGTGTTGAAAAAAGAGCGCTCTTGCGAGCGCTTCAAACTTTAAGGAATTTTAAATGAACTTGCTGTTCACATAGCTATTTTATATCGGCTATTCGATAGCGTAAACAAACGAGAGAACATAACGAGGAAAGAAGAAACTCTCATTTGCTTTCATAGACTGTTTATACATCTCGGTGAAAGTCGTAAACAACTTGGTAAAATAATTCTCGGTACAGCACTGAATGATCAAAATCAATCGGAGCAAGCGCATCGATGCACTGATAAAACGCATCGATAGCGCATCGATGCATCTCGGAGAAGCGCATGGACCCTAGAAAAAATCGCCCTATAAGAACAATTGGATAAAGATGATATGGAAGGCTGTAGAAGCAGTAAACACTATAAACCAAAGCGAAGCGACAAAGATGTGAGCGAAGCGAACTGGCGAAGCCATAATTAATAACATTAGCGCGAAGCGCGACAGATAGAAGTTAATCCATATCGCTATGATCATAGATATTGAACTTGATGATCAGTAATTATTACTAGATACGATTATTAGCGCTTCGCGCGTTCGCTGACGCTCACAATATTGTTTTCTGATCATAATCAATAACTTCTAACTGCATTATAACCAGATCTGAAAATCAGATAAACTTAATGATCGTTATTTAAATCAGATAGCGTTAGTGAGTTCTCCTTCGCTATCGCTACGTCGAACGGGCAAGCCCCGTCTTTGATAGAGATCTGGTCGTTATCGTCTTTACTGACCTTATTGTCCCTCCTCGCTTCTCCCTGCTCTACTGACCATCTTGATACACCTGTTCATCTAAACCAACCAGATTGAACCTGATGCATCCTGCTTTGATACCGACCTTGATTGTTGTCGCTTCGCCTACAGCTCGCTATCACTGTTATTGAATCAGATCAATAGAGTTTCCTAGTTTACTAAATACAAGTGTAATTCAGAAAAACATCTGAATGTCAATCACTTTTACTCTTTTATTAAACTTTAAGGAAACTCAAAATGTATAAGAAAACAATCAATAACGTTACTTACAAAACCCGTTCTGAACTGAAATCTGAGCCAACTGGTTTTAGCGTTTATAAAACCGTTTTTCGTGTCGGTAATGAACAGTTCGTTTATTACGGCAAACAGGCTTTCAACGGTCAGCCTGATATGTCGTATATCGGTTCTGGTCGCAGAGTTCAGGAAAAACTCGCTGAAATGAACGACTCAGATATCGTTTATAAAATCGTTCTACAGAATTTTGAATCTGAACAAGAAGCGTATGACTTCGAATCTGAATGCATTCAATCAGCACGCAAAGCGGAAGTTAATATTTTAAATATCTCTAAAGGAAACTCCGGTGGTAAGGTCTTTGACAAAATGACAGAAGAACAAATTAAACAGCGAAACGCGAAAATCTCCGCTTCTATGATGGGTCACGAAGTCTCTGATGAAACTCGTCGTAAAATCTCAGAAGCAAAATCTGGTCAGATTCGCTCTGATGATACGAAACAAAAAATCGGTGATGCTCTACGCGGTCGCAAAACTGGTCCTAAATCAGAAGAAACCAAACGCAGAATGTCAGAAGCACAGAAAGCACGTCACGCTAACAAGGAGACAGCGAATGTCTAAGACTCAACAATTTCTAAGACCCGTATTAATCGCTCTTGCAATTGTAGGAGCGTTTTCACTGACAGCTTGCATCAACAGCACAGTAAGCATCAATCAAGTTAAAACACGTTATGTTGTTTGTAATACACAGGATTACAACCCTGCGACTGCCTCAGAAGACATCAAGCTTTGTCGTCTTGGTCTATCAACTAACAAATAAAAAGGGAGCGCTAGCTCCCTTTTCGGTATCTATCGTATATCAATTCTCGCGTGATAACTTTTGTTAAGTTCTTCCATCAAATCAATCAAGATTCTCTGAATCTTCCTATCTTTGAACTGAAAACAGTCAAACATAGCTCTAATCGTTATCCTCTTTGCTCTATGACCTAACATCACGGAAACGTTCGGTATAAAGAGTTTCAGCGTTATGAACTTACCGCATCGACTAATATCGAAATCGTGATCCCATTCGGGAGGAATCACGAGGTGCATATGATGTTTCATTGACAGTTATCGAATAACCAGACAGTAGTTTTCATCGATTTGTTCACGTTATTTTTATAGACGTAGAAATATCCTGTTTCGTCTTTGCCTTTCGCAAACGATGTCCACGTTGTTCCTTTTGTTTCTTCTGAGAAAATTGTTCCGTTATCTGCTGTTTTATCCAGCACAGGTGATTTTTCTTCGAGACTAATACCTGAGGAAATAACAAAACTATTCCCTTTATCAATCACAGTTGTATTCTGTTTGAGATTATATTTCTCTAGCATTTCACCTTCGATCTGATGATACAGAGTCATATCGCAAGTTCTTACTTCATTAGCTAATGCTGAACAAGAAGCAAGAGAAAGAGCAATAGCGATTATATGTTTCATTGTGAATCCTTATTTAAATTAACACAGCGTAAAAATTGGTCTTTGATATATGCAGATGATTTTCCATTCATCTGCTTACTGAATAATGCGAAGTCTCCTTCCGAGCGATTAAAGATAATTACGCTTATATCGGCAGGTTTTTTATTAGCAGATTTTGATTTCAAAAGTTTCTCGATGTTATCGATACCGAAAGCTTGATTAATAATCTTTTCAGCTTCAACAACATCAACAGTTTCGACAACGGTATATTTCTCAATGTTCGCTTTTACACGACGAACAACAGAACGAGGAACTTCATGTTTTTCTGCAAGCTTACGTTCAGAGATTTCAGTCCCAGCGTTTAAATCAGAAGCAATTTTGTTTTCAACAGTCAGTTCAGTTTTCATTTCGTTGTTCCCCGTGTTTCGATGAATTGAACTTTAACAGGCGGAAATCCAGATGCAAGCGACCTCTAAAACAATTTATGGATTTTTTCATAAATACAGTCAGAGGTGAATATGACAAACTTAGAAAAACTCAAAAAAATTATAAAGGCATCAAAGACTTTTATCATGCCTCCTGCTGATTACACTCCATCGGAATGGGTTGAACAGAACTTAATCTTCCCTGATGGACCATACGCTGATCAGCCAATGCGACTTTTTGAGTTCCAGCGCGGAATGATTGACGCTATCAAAGGCAAGAAGAAGAAAATCGTTCTTATGACTTCTGCACAGATCGGCAAAACGACGATTCTGAACGGTGTTCTGTTCTATAAATCAGCTACAGATCCAGGCAACGCGGGTGTTTTACAGTCTACAGCTAAAGAAACGACACAATGGCTCAGTGGTAAAATTAAACCGATGATTGATGCATCGGAAGAAATGCAGAAAATCGTTACTGATAAAAACGACAGAAACGCAGTTAATAACACCAGTCAGATTCAGCTACGAAATGGTGGTTTCTGGTATTTCATGAGTTTGAACTCCCCTTCTCACTTGCGCGGTAAAACTCTGCCATTGCTTCTGCTTGATGAAGTTGATGCTGTCGATACTGATACAGAAGAAGGCAATCCGATAATGATTGCCGAACAGCGTGCAACAACTTTCGGTTCAGACGCCCGAATCTTTATCAGTTCGACGCCTACTGGCAAATACGGTGCTATCAATACCCAATATGAAGCATCCGATAGACGTAAATTCCATATCGATTGTCCTCATTGCGATCATTCTCATGAGATTGTTTGGGAAAACATCAAATTCGATTGGATTAAACAAGATGGCAAATCAGTACCAGATCCAGAAACTGCGCGTCTTGAATGTCCTTCTTGTAATGAAACAATCACAGAAGCACAACGAACAAGAGCATTAGCAAACGGTAATTGGATTGTGACTAATCCAGAATCTGATACAGCAGGATTCCATGTTAGTCGTTTGTATAGTCCTATGAGTTCAATAAAGTCCGTTGTTGAAGATTTCAAAAATGCTTATCAAACATTCAGTTTATCAACGTTCTATAACACCGTTTTAGGATTGCCTTTTGATGATCTGAACGAGGATGTGGAAATCAGTAAATTAAACGAACTGAAAACTGATATCGGTATTCGTAATATTCCAGAAGATTGTTTGTTCATGACAGCTGGTGTTGACCAACAGCAAGACCGTTTAGAAATAACTCTGATGGGTCATAACGAACGAACCGTTTATATTCTTGCACATCGTAGCTTTATGACAATGAACGCTGAGGTTATCGATTCTCCTGCGTATAAAGAATTGCTTGCATACGTTAAAGCACCTTTTAAAACAACGTCAGGAAGAAAGGTTCCTCTCGCTTGGATTAACGTTGATAGTTCAAACGGTCGAGCAACGAAAACAATCTATCGTTTCTGCTCTCAGTGGACAAACCTGAAAGCAATTAAAGGTGCTTCGAGTGTAGATGCCCCTTATGTTCCAACGAAAATCACGAAAACTGGTGGTTATGAACTTTATATGATTGGTGTTAACCAAGGAAAAAACTTAGTTCGTGAACTGCTAAACAGAAGCGTTAAATCTGTAAATACACCAGTCAGAGTCGAAATCTCTGATGATGTTCCAGATGATTACTGCGAACAGCTTATGTCCGAAGAATTAAAACGCTCTGGTAATACCGTTCGTTGGGTTATTAAACAAGGCGGTGTTCGAAACGAAGGTCTGGACTGTTTCAACTACGGTTATTGTGCTCGCTTACAAGTGCTTGAAAAAATCAAATGGCATGAATGGCGCAAGATGCAAGCAAAAGAGATAGCCAAAAACGAACAGGACGATGCTCCTGAAGTTATTGACGATGTTGAATACGAACATAAAGAAGAACAAGAAAACAAGCCACAGCGTGTTAAGGCTCGTCCTCCTGTTCGTCGTCAGAATAAAACTAAGCGTGGATGGCTTAACTAAATAAAGAATATTACAGAGAGGATATCCCATGAAAGAAATTTTCATCGGTGAAAAACTGGAATTAACTAATCCTCAAGGTGCATCTGTTCAAATTGGCTCTAAAGAAACTGTTCTTTTCGAACAAGAAAATTGCCCCGAAAATATCGGGGTTGATTCTTCTGAATTCATTGAAGGTGTTTTCTCTATTGTTATTTTTGAAGATGGCTCCTTGCTGTCTAATGAGTTAATTAAAGTTAAATCGCCGTTTAACGAAAAATCAAAGAAACAACAGCTTCGAGAAATGATTAACGACCTAGACAAAGTTATTCAATATCGTCTGACTTCTAATGAAGAAGCAATTCAGCAAATGAGTATTAACGGAAAATCTTTCGTTTATGAAACTCTTGATTCTCTGCTGAATGCTCGTAAGAAATTTTTATCTCAGCTTAATTCTATTGTTCAAGCTGAAAACGAAGCGAAAGGAAAATCTCCTATCGTTACGATTAAAGCGAGGTTTAAAAATCCATCATGAATTGGAATCCAATGACATGGTTTCGTAATAAACAGAAACCAGTAAAACGTGTAAAACATAAAAAACTGGTCGTTGATAACAGTCAAGCTTTTGGTAATGACCTGAAGCGAATGATTGGTCCTGTAACTTCTCGTCTTGATGATGATTTTCAACAGAACCTGATTCGAACTGCAACGATTAACAACGATATCAGAACAAGCGGTGATAATCTTCGTGCGATGTCTCGAACTATCAGCATTAACACACCTATGGGTAAACGTGCTGTTCAGTATCAAGTTGACAACGTTATCGGTGAAGGTATTAATCCTCAGCCTCGTCTTTTGACAGCTAAAGGAAAACCTAACGTTCAACTGAATACTCTGATTGATGATCACTTTAAAATGTGGTCAAGCAAGCCTAAGAAATTCAGCAAAAACGGACGTATTAACTGGCGTCGTTTTCAAGAACTGGTCGAACGTTCGCGTTTTATCGACGGTGAAGTTTTCATTCAGATTCACGAAACTCCTGTTGATTTTAAAATTAGCATTATCGAATCTGCTCGTTGTAAATTCGGTGATAGAGAGCAAACGGAAGACGGTTATATCTTAGATGGTATTGAATACGACCAAGACGATTGTCCTATTCGTTATTGGTTCTCTGAAATTGATGCAATGACCCAAACAGAGAAAGGCGGTTCATATTCTGTTCCTGCGAACGAGATTATTCACTATTACAGAGAATTATTCCCGGATCAACGCAGAGGCATTCCAGAGGCTGTAGCGAATATTGACACGATGAATCAATATAACGCGTTTACTTTCTCAACTCTGGTGCAAAAACGTGCTGCTGCAAGTTCTATGGGCTTCATCACTCAAGATAAAGACTCACAAGAAAACTTGGATCTTGGTCTTGAAGATAACGAAGGCGATTATGTTGAGCCTGATATTATTCAAGAATTCGAAGCTGGTACGATTAACAAATTGCCTGCTGGTTATGATATTAAGCAATTTAGCTCAACTCAGGGCGGTGATGATTTCTTAAACTTCACAGAACGCTTAGAAGACCATCTGTCTATGGGATACGGTTTCTATAAGCAAGGTTGGAAAGGTGATACCAGTAACATTAACTATTCTGCTGCTCGCTTCGGTGATCAAGCTCAACGTGTAATGTTTAAGTCTGTTCAACGAAATCTGAAAGAGCAAGTTTTTGAAGCTATTTTTGAACGCTGGTTACAATGGATGATTCTGAACGAAGAATTACCAATTCGTATGACTGGTGTTAATTCCGTGATGCTTCAAATCACTTGGACATTCCCTAAATGGGAATCTATCGACCCACTTAAAGATACTCAGAAAGATGTTATGGACGTTGAGAACGGATTTAAATCTGCTGCTGACGTTATTATTAGTCGTAGTGAAGATCCAGAAAGCGTGTTCAGTCAGATTGAACAAGAGAGAACAAGATATGTGCCTAAATACGATAACCAAATTAAAGTGGCTTCTGCGCCTGCTGAATTGGCTGGCGAAGCACAAATAGAAGTTGCTGAAATTAATTCGGATAACACCTCGGAATAATACTAAATACTTTCGTAATCAAAAGAGACTCTTCGGAGTCTCTATTAATTGAGGATAAAAATGCTACGTCTAAAACGTGAATACACAGTTTCCGACGTTACTGAAACCGATGGTATTTTTGAAATTGCATTCAGTTCTGAAACTCCTGTTGAGCGTCAGATTGAAGATGAAAACGGATATCCAATTACTGTTAATGAAATTCTAGTTCACGAGGGTCCTCATAATGCTGACCTGACTCGAATTAATAACGGTGCTGCTTTGCTGTTTAACCATAATTTCGATAATCATCTCGGTAAAGTAATTCCTGGTTCTGTTCGAATCGATGCAGACCGTATCGGTCGTGCAAAAGTCCAATTCAGCAAATTTGGCGAATTGGCAAATGAAGTTCGTGAGAAAGTCAAAGAAGGTACGATTTCTAAAATCTCTTTCGGATATGACCTGAACGAATATGAACTTCAAGGTGAAAATCTTATGGTGACTCTGTGGTCTCCTTATGAGATTTCGTTTGTAACTGTTCCTGCTGACGATTCCGTCGGGTTGGGAAGACTTCTAAATACAAGTAACAAAAGCGAAGTAAAGATTCGCGAAAAATCTAATTTAACAAATAAAGGAAATAAACGAATGAAACGTTTTGAAGAAATGACCGCAGAAGACATCGTTGAAATGGCGATTGAAGAACTGACTGATATGTCTATCGACGAAATCGAATCTCTGACTGATGAAGCTCGTGCTAAACGCGAAGAAATTCTTGAAGAAGACAAAGTTGAAGCTGAAAACGCTGGTGATGATGCTGTAAATGCAACTGACGATTCTCCTGAAGCTGTTCCTGCTCTTGATGAACTGACAGAAGAAGAACGCGAAGAAGAAACAGAAGAAATTCTGGAAGTAGCAGAACGCTATAAAGTTCCGCAGAAAGATGTTGCAAAAGCAATTGCTAAAGGCATGACCGCTCGCGCATTTAAACGCTCTATTAAACCTAACAAAGCTCCTACGGTGATTCGTAAAATGACTAAAGATACTAAAGTAAATCTGGAAAATAAATTTGACCTTGGTGATGCTGTTCGCTCTATGATGGCTGGTAAAGCTGTTCGCGGTGCTGCTGCTGAATATACTCAGGAAATGACTCGTAAGCGTCTGCAACGTGGTCAGAACGTTTCAACCGGTATCTATCTGCCAGTTAATGCTCTGTCTCAGAAACGCGCTATTAACACTGTTTCTACTGTATCAAGCGTACAACAAGAAGTTCAGCGTTATGATTCATTCGTTGAAATGCTTCTGAAAGATACCGTAGCTGATAAGCTGGGAATTAACTTCCTGACTGGTCTGACTACTCCGATTTCTGTTCCTAAGCAGACTAAATCCTCTGTTGAAGCATTCGGTTT
Organism: Enterobacter cloacae complex sp. IR5418; assembly: GCF_049238105.1. Taxonomy (NCBI): domain Bacteria; kingdom Pseudomonadati; phylum Pseudomonadota; class Gammaproteobacteria; order Enterobacterales; family Enterobacteriaceae; genus Enterobacter; species Enterobacter cloacae complex sp. IR5418. Next base: position 73,870 of record NZ_JBMKHS010000004.1, read on the forward strand.
CGTTGACGAAAACGGTGAATCTCCAGAAGGTGAAAGCACTTTCACCAACATTCAGTTCATGCCTAAGACATTTACTGGTGGTAACCCGATTTCTCGTCAAGCTCTGTTGACTATGCCGAATCTGGGAAGCTTCATTTCTGATCACATCGTTAAGCACTCACGCGCTAAACTGGAAGGTCTGATGTTCGGTTCTATTACCGATTCTAAAGCTCCTGAGTCAATCGTTGCTCAGTTAGTTGCTCAGAAAATGGGAATGACCTACAAAGAATTCATCGTTGAAGCTGCAAAAGCTAAAGGCAACGGCGTTTCAATGGACGTTTTCAAATATCTGGTTTCTGCTGCTCTTGAAGGTGATCTGAAAACCACTCTGCGTGATGCAAACGTTGCTGGTTATATCATCGACGACATGAACAAAATCGGTGGACAGGACGTTATCGGTTCCGGTCTGGTGAAAGATGGTCAGGTTATCGCTGGTGACTTCTCCGCTGTTACTGTTGCTGAGTGGGAAGGTCTTGCACTTGACCTGGACGATACAACTTATCGCAACAAAGGCGCTGTTGTTCCACGTGTTTGGGCTGACATCGACTGGAAAGTTTGTGCTGATGATCGTCTGTTCCTTTACGAAAAAGGTACTCCAGCAGAAGTTAAAGCTGCTCAGAAAGCATCTGCTTAATCTTAATTGATTAACTCAAGGGACTCCGAAAGGGGTCCCTTTTTCGTTTCTGGACTAAATAAAATAAAAAGGAGACATCATGATTTTCCCATACACAGAAAAACAGAAAAAAGCTTTTCTGACTCGATTTGGTCAGAAAGTTACGATTAATCAAACTGAAAGACTTGCTATCGTAGAAACTCAGATTCTAAACGAAAACGGTCAAGTCAGTGAAACTTTATACATAACGACCGACGCTCTCTGGATCACACAGGATGACATTGTAGAACTTTTTGATAATACGTATCGAGTTGCTTATGTCGTCAGGGACGGCTCTGGTTTAGTCGATGGATATCTATCATTAACAAACGACGAAGGAAGTAAATATGTCTAATATGCCAAGACTCGGTATTAAACGCTCTTTAGAGAAATATCTTCAAAGTCAAAATATCAAATACGTTCAAGACGCTTTCACGACAGGAGTTAAAAAAGAAGTTCAAGTTATGATTCCTGAGATGCAAGAAGAATACACTCGAATTGGTCTTAATTCGAAACTTGCTTGTGTTTTAAATATCACATTTGATGTTTTCTCGGAGATTAATGAAACTGGTGTTCATGAAGCAGTTTATAAAATTGTTACTCTGAGTCCCGACTCTGCTTATCTGAGAGAATTTAAAATCAATAAAATTTACCCAAGTTCGAGTTTCACAAGTTATTCAAATGAAAGTTCCGACGGTAACGTAAGTGCTCAAGTTGTTTTAACTCTCGAATATTTCATGTGAGGATCTATGAAACAAAAAGATATGTTTCTTGGCAATTACGTAAAAGTTGCCGTTAACAAAACAACCGATGTTGAGAATCCGAGCTATTACGATCCTGGATATATCGAAGCTGGGTCTATTGCTTCTTTTCCTCAAATCGGAATTAAAAAAGCTGTAGTCCAAATGGAAGATTACAGAGAAGATTTTACGAATAAACTTTCAAGTGATGTTCAAATTGACGATGTTAATATTGCCGTCTATGAAACGGATGATGAATTTGTTCAAACTCTTGAAGATGCTTTGTTGAATAAGTCCGTAGTTCGTTTACGAGCGCTTTACGTTGTTGACGAAGATGAATATGCCGAACGTTCTCATGCTGGTTTATATCATATCTTCGACACTTACGTTACAAAAAAACAAGTATCAGGCGGTGATAACTCTGCTGTTGTTAAAACCTTTACTCTAAGTCCTGAAGGTAAATTAACAACTGGTTATGCAGAATTCGGACGTCCTCTATATCTTGGTGAATTCGGTGTTGGTGCAGGAACAGAAGATATTCCGGGTGTGGGTGATTTTGGTAAATTATCCGGTAACAGATGGATAACTGTTGATGCTGATAACACTGGAAACCCATTCTCTCAAGATACAGCTTCTATGGCTATTCAGCATCCAACTGGACAAGGTTGGGAACTGATCGGAACGTCTGTCGGTGATTCAGCTCTGAGAGTAAGAAACAAACAGTTTAATCCTGATGGTTCGATTAAACAAAGCAAGTGGATAAAAGTCTATACAGAATCTGAAAAGCCAACAACGAAAGAAATCGGTGCATTGTCTATCGAAGGTGGGACAATCACAGGTTCACTTACGATTAATAATAAACTGACTGTTAAAGAAATCTCCGCTACAACTGCAACAATTAAAACTCTAAATACAACAGTAATCAATTCTGATTCGGTAAAAGTCAAAGGTGCAGAAGTCTATTCACCGAGCAACAAACCGAAACCGATTGATATTAATTGCGTTGCATTAGGTGAAATCCTCGACGCAGGAGAATTCTGATAACACGGAAGTTGTTAATCAACTGGAGACTGAAATGGCTAATAATAAAGTCAAACACTATAGAACAAAAGTTGCAGGACGTAAGCCTGATCCTGCAAAACTTGAAGAAGGTGAAATCGCTATTAACTTAACTGATAAGAAAGTTTTCACGAAAGTGGGAACTTCTATCGTTAATATTGCAAACGGTGCAGATGCTATCGTCGAAGGCGGTCAGACTTTCACAGGCAAAGTAACAGCAAAAGAAACAAACACCGAAAACGCTACTCTGAAAAGTTCCGATGAATCTGCAATTCGATTTGTTGACGAATTCGATAAAGAGAAAGCTACTATCAAAGCTCCTAAACAAACAGACGGTTCAGGCTCTTTAGGAATCACGGTAAAGAACGGTTCAGCAAGTGACACTAAGAACACGTTTATTCTAAACGGTGACGGGACAATCGATCTCCCTGCTTCTCCTAGTAAGAAATCAAACGCTACTCGTAAAGACTATGTTGATTCAGAAGTTAAGAAAGTTTCTGATAAAGTTGACAGTGTTAATAAAACTCTGAATACAAAGATTGACGCTAACGATAAAAAAGCTACAGACAATCTTAATACTGCAAAAACTGAAATTAACGCAAGAATTGATTCATTAGGCGATGGAAATACAGAACTTGCAAAAAATAAAGTAAGTAAAGCTGGTGACACAATGACCGGAAATCTTACTATTGCAACTCCTGGTGATACGATTCTTAAATTGAAACAAACTGAGATTCGTTCAAACGCTGATAACGATTTGGTTATCGGTGCTCCTAAGCGAGGAATTTTCTTTAGACCGGATATTTCAAGCGATAATCAACAGATGGTTCTTGATACTGCGGGAACACTGCAAGTTGACCGTGTTTTGGTTCGTTCTGTACAAAGCACATCGGCAGGCGCTTTAACTCGTAAAGACTATGTTGATGGACAGATTAAACCAGTATCTGATAAAGCCACTGCTGCTGATAAAAAAGCAACAGATGCCGTGAATAGCGTTAACGCTGCTGTGAGTGGTAAAGTTAATAAGTCTGGTGACACAATGACCGGTAATTTGACTGCTCCTGTCTTCCTCCTAAGCGCAGGTCAAAACAGCGCTGCTAATGCTGCTACTCGTAAAGACTACGTTGACGGACGAGCCAATGAGAAGGTGGCGAAAGCTGGTGACACAATGGGAGGTCGATTAAACAACCAGTTTGGATTTGCAGTCAGTGCCCAGGGAACATGGAACACAAACGGTATCTATGCAGGTAACGGTGACGGTTCGACGTGGGAAACGTGTAACGTTGATATTAAATCTTGGTACGGAATAGGTATTCGCTCAGATTTAGGTGACGGAAACAGAACTGTAGTTATTAATGCCCGCACGGGTGATGTTAGCACAAAAGGAACATTCGCATCTGAAACAAATGTTCGTTCTCCTCGCGCTGACCTTGACGTGATTTATCGCAGAAACGGAACAACGTTTGTCGCCGCTGACGGCAACTTGAATCTTGCTTTCTCAAGCGGATCACATCCTTCGGGATTTAAAAATGGATATCTTCTTGAACAAATCAAGGGATTCTTGGATACGAAACCGACGTTCAAGCAAAGTTTGGGTGCTAATAGACAGTTAAACGATGTAAGGGAGCCAGGATTCTACTATCAAGACGCAAACGCAAATACGTCCGCAGCTCTGAATTATCCCGAAAATAACGCAGGATCATTAGAAGTTTATCAGGCAGCGGGTATTATTCAGATTTATCGAGTATATAACACCGGACGAAGTTATCAGCGTGCTTTCTATGGTACAGCTTGGACTCCGTGGACGAGAAACTTTTCTTATGGTGATCCAGCCCTTGCTGTAGGATATACAGGCGTTTCGGGACTGGGTAATAACTCTATTGCAATCGGTGACAACGATACAGGATTCAGACAAGTCGGCGACGGTATTCTTGAAGTTGTCGCAAATAGTCAACGTGTTGGACAATTCACAACTGGTCATGCATATTTTGATAAAGATGTAACAGGTCCTGCGATTATTGCTAGAAACGGATCAATTTATTCAAGAGGTGACGGAAACAGTCATTTTTGGTTACAGACAAGTAACGGAACTGAAAAAGGTGTTATCTATTCCGGTGCTGATAAAGTTATTCATTATCGTTGTAATGGAGGAAGTCACGTCTTCGAAAACCGAATCAACATTAGCAATCCAGGAAACCAAGAATCTGTTCGTGTTAATAATCAAATTACTGGTGACAGAGGATGCATGATTGGTGGTTTGGTTCAGCGAGGAGGCTGGGGAGACTGGAGAAGTCGCGGTGCTGGTATGCTTGTCGAGACAGACTCTACGGGTGCATCGAACGTGTGGAAGGCAGTTCAATGGGGTCGAGATTGGATTGCAGGAATGGATGTATACGCTGATCCTAACGGTGCATTTCAAGCTAGAATGCATGTGGGTGGAGCAGACTTTACATTTCAACACAACGGTGAATTCAATGCATCAGGAAACGGAAACTTTAATAACGTTTATATCAGATCTGACGAAAGACTCAAGAACAATTTCAGAAAAATCGAAAATGCGGTTGATAAAGTCGAACAACTAACAGGATTTGTCTACGACAAGAAGACTTCACAGGAAGCTGAGGAATACACGGAGACAGAAGCCGGTATCATTGCTCAGAGTCTTCAAAAGGTCTTGCCTGAAGCTGTTTCCGAAAGGGAAGGACTGCTTAACGTTTCAAGCGCAGGTGTTAACGCACTTCTTATCAACGCAATCAATGAACTTTCGGCTCGACTGAAAAAACTTGAGGGAGAAAAATAATGGCAGTAGTTAATGCTCCTGGTTGGATTGGTGAATCTGCTGCTCAGGAAACTGGGCAGCGTTGGATGAAAGAAGCTGGTGCTGCATTACGCATCGGTGTTCCTTTCTGGATGTCACAGATGGCAGGACAATCAAAAGAAATCACGATTACACTCGGACAAAATCATAGTTATGACCGAAATGATTTAATTAATAAACTGCGTGCTATTGGTGCAACACCAGCAGTCGTTGTTATTTCAGGAGATTTAGTAGCTCAGAACACGGGAGTTCCTTGCTTAGAGTTTCCTGCGAATCTTCCAAATGCATACGTCACGCTTCGTGTTAACGCGACGATTTACGGTCGTGGCGGTCAAGGTGGAACTGGTGGACATGGTGATGGATATCCGGGTGGTCATTGCATTCTGAATAGCATTGGTGGAAGACTTCGAATTGAAAACAACGGTTCGATTTGCGGTGGTGGTGGCGGCGGTGGTGGCGCTCGCGTCGGTGGCTCGAACATTACTTCTGGCGGTTCTGGAGGACGTCCATTCGGTCCGGCTGGTATCGGTCAGGGACGAGACTCAAAGGACGGATATGCAGCAACGCTGACCGCGCCGGGCCCTACTCCTCCGAAAACTCGATACGGTTCTATTGGTGGTGCAGGTGGGGATGTTGGTCAACCGGGTGTAACAAGTACATATCCGGGAGGTCAAGGTTCTGCATATCCGGGAGGTCAGCCGGGTGCTGCACTATATGGGTCTGCACCTACGTGGACGAAACTCGGTAATATCTACGGGTCACGTTTATAAATTTTTCTTACACAAAATTCCGCATCTAAATAAGATTGTTATTAATTAATAAAGGAAATTAAAATGCAAAAAGATATTTTCGCTGGCTCATACGTTAGCGTTTATTACAACTCTGATATCACCAACTCTGATATCAATTCTCAGGACTTTGTTGAAATTCCTGAAACTGGTGCATTCCCTCAGACTGGTATCGAGCGTGAAGTAATTACTGCTCCTAACTATACTCACAAATATAGTCGTAAACTGCTAGGTCGTGGCTCTGTTCCTGATATCGACTTAACCGTTAACTATATTCCAGGCTCTATTCATGATCAGCTTTTCCAGCTTGCAGAAGATGGCAAACGTGGTCAGTTCAAGATTGTCTATTGGATGGATGCTGGTCGTGAAGTTGGTGTTGCGACTGTTTACAACGGATTCTTGGCTTCTGCAACTCGTTCAGGCGGTGAGACCGAAGTTACTGCACAGCAAATGACTCTGAGTGTTGATGGTGGTCCTATTGCTTCTGGAATTATCGACAAAAACTCTCCAGGCACAGATACAGAATAATAATTACATTCTTAATCAAAAGGACTCCTCGTGAGTCCTTTTTTTGGTTCTAAATAAAGTCAGAGGTGAAAAATGTTCAAATTCCAATCTGACTTATCAAAATTATTAAATCGATATATCAATAAAAAACACCAGTTCGGTCAAAACGACTGCAATATTCTGGTTGCTGATTATATCGATATGCTTTACGGAACAGACTATGTTTCGAAAATGAAAGACCAGTACAGCGATATCGTTGAAGGTCTAAGACTTTGTAAAAAACTTGTAGGATTTAATAACGTTCTCGAAGCGTGTGAAAAACATCTTGAGCAATCAGAAACGATTGAAACCGGCTCAGTTATTCTTATCAAACAGAAACACGGCAGACGTATCTATTATTCAGCAAGTATTGTTTTTAACGAAAAAGTAATCACGGTTCATGATGATGTCTATCAAGTAATGAATATAAAAGACGTCGATTATGAATTAATTTTTAATAGGAGAAAATAATGGCTGTTATTGCTATTGGTGCAATTATCGCGGGTGCTTCTGCTGCTGCTGCTGCATACGTCGCGGGTGCTTCTCTCGCTATTTCCATCGGTATTGGTATTGCTGTTGCTGCTCTGTCAGGCTTAACAAGTTATATGGCGACTCAACAGAACGTTCCTCGAATAGATAGCACAGACACCGCAACGACATTAGGAACGACATCTGATCCGACAACTGTTATTCCTGCTTTGTATGGTTCAACTCGTTCAGGAACAATCAACGTTTGGAAATCTGTTGGTAAAGACACAACTTATCTTGTTCAGATTTTTGCAGTCAGTGAAGGACAAATCGACTGTTTCAGAAACCTGTACATGGATAATAAAAAAATTCTGACTGATTCAGAATACAGAGATGGAATCGTAAGCAAAGGCAATATTCGCGAAGAATACAGAAACTTTGTTGAAGTTGAATTCTCAGTTGGTTCTCCAAATGGTCACGTTTTCAGTCTTGCTCAAAAATACATCGGTAAAGATCCAGATCTTGGCTGGCCTGATACTGCAACTGGTAATAACGTTTCTGCTGTCTGTGTTGTTATGCGCAAACGTAACAAAGATCTGCAAAACCAAGCTGATATCCTTCAGCCTAACAGTCAAGTAGCAGTTGATGTTAATGGTCTATTAGTTAACGATCTGCCTACAGGACGAAGAACAGCTTCAAGAAATGGTCCAAGTCAGTTACTGGATTATATTACTAACGAACGTTACGGTCTGGGAATTCCTCTTGACTTAGTGGATCTTGATTCTTTCAAATACGCTGCTGATTATGCAGTTGCTAATAACATGTTCTCGGATGGTGCTCCTGATCCGAACGCTTCGTTCAAAGAGAATATTCTCCAGATGGCTCAGTCGTTCAACGCATTGGTATTTCCATCGTTTGGCAAAATGACTTGTAAGATTGACGGACCTGATATTGTTTCTTACGATTTTGATGAAAACACAATCACTGCTGGAACTGTTTCGTTATCATCTGGTGGTTCTGAAAATTATTACAACACTCTGAACTTGACGTATCTGAATCCAGAAGCTGACTATTCCGCGACCGTTCTGAGATATCCTTCTGATACTGTGAACGATGCAACAATCGCCAAAGATAAACGTATTATCGCGAAAGACGTGAAATACAACTTTGTGAAGTCTAAAGAACAGCTTGATATTCTTGGTTCAATCGAACGTAACAAATCACTGTTGAAACAGACAATCAGTTTTGCAACGTCAGACGCTTATACCGTTCAGATCTGGGACGTTATCAGGGTTAACATGAAAGAACTGAATCTGACAGATTCATTATGGCGTGTTCAGAATATCTCACGTTCAATGGAAAAAGGTTCGTCTGGTCAAATCACGATTACGGCAACTGAGTATATCGAAGAAGTCTATACAAATCTTGACTACGCGAAAGACCCGAATAACAACGGTTCAAATATTCCTAACGAAGGATATCTGATTCCACCTCGTGATCTGAAAGTATCAAGTGTGGCTGAAACTGCTATCGGAAGAACTTTCAAAGTTGAGTGGAATTGTGACGAGGATTATAACCGTTCAGGTTTCTACGTTCAGTATGCTGTTTCTGGAACTGATCAGTGGTATCAAGCGGGCTTCACGTCAAGTTTCTGGTTCATGATTATGAACATGGACATCACTCAGAAATACGATATCAGAGTTTGTTCGGCTGGTGTGTTCTATACGTCTGATTGGGTTTATCTGCGTGATACTAATCCTGAAATCGGTTATGACTTACCAAGCGTAACAGGATTGCGCCTAGTGAACGCTGTTGAAAATGCAACGACCACTACTGCTAATCAGTTTGATTCGCCTGGGACGACCAGAGCGCTCGGAAATTCACTGTTAACAATACACAGCAGACTTTCAGCGAAGTATTTCAATATTATCTGATTGAAATCACTGGTAAGAAAACTGTTTCGTACAGAACTAAAGACCTGAGTTTCATCTATGATTTCAGAATGAACCAAGCAAATGGTCTGAGTCGTGAGATTACTTTCAAAATCACCGCTGTAGGTCATGGTGGAATGAAATCTCCTGCTGTTCAGTTGAAAGTTCGAAACAATCAAGCTCCAGCGATTAAAGGCTTCCAAGCTTTGTCTGGTCCTGGATTACTGATGTGTTCATGGGAAGACCCATTAGAAAACAATATTCCAGACTACGCTGGAACTGCTGTTCAAGTTGCAAACGATCAGAACTTCACTGATATCGTTGAAAGCTTCCAAAGCTCAAGTCAATTCTTGGATAACTTCAATCTGAAAGACGGTACTTATTATGCGCGTGCCGCATGGTATGACGTTTTCGGAACAGAGGATGCAATCTGGTCACAGCCTATTTTTGTTGATATGAAATGGCAAGTTGATTGGAATGACCAAGATATTGCTCAGTTGGAAGACTTGCTGAATCTTGATAAGAAACTGCAAGAATCAATTGATGATTCATACGCACTTGCGAAAGAATATACTGATAAAACAGTTGTTCAATCTCAAAAAGACACGTTAGCGCAAGCTGACAAAAACATGAATTCAAAAATTGAAACTCTGCATACTACCGTAACAAACGAACGTGATGGTGCTATTAGTCAGGCTATTAAAAGTGTTCAAGCGGATTATAACGATAAGTTCACAAAGACAAACGCGAAAATAACCGAAGTTGAAAAAACTCAGGCTAATGATCGTCAAGCTACTGCCGAATCTATCAAACAAGTTCGCGCTGAAACTGATTCGAAAGTTGCAACTGTAAGTCAACAATCAAAAGCTGAAATCGACCGTGTTACTGGAACGATTAACAGTAAATGGGCTGTTCAGACTAACGCTGATGGTGTTGTTGCAGGTATTAGCATGTTGGCGACTAACGACCCGAACGGTACTAAGTCCTCAAGCATTATCTTTAACGCTGATAAGATTGCTATTACAAATAATAACACTCGTCCTAATGCTGTTCCTCCTTTCATGGTGCAGAACAACAAGGTTTATCTGCAAGATGCAATGATTCGTGATGCTTCTATCGGATCTGCGAAAATTGCTGATGCGTCGATTAATAACGCGAAGATTGCAAACGCAAGTATTAACGATGCGAAGATTCAAAACGCAAGTATCACAGGAGCCAAGATTGTTAACGGTTCTATCGATAACGCGAAAATCGGTAATCAGATTAACTCCGACACATGGAATGGTTCAACTGCTGGTTGGATGATTAACAAAAACGGACAAGCAACGTTTAATAACGTAACTGTTCGAGGACGTGTTGAAGCTAATGAAGGTTATTTCAAAGGTCGTATCGAAGCTAACGATGGTTATTTCAGAGGAACTGTTTACGCTGAACATATCGAAGGTGATGTGATGATGGCTGAGGGCGACACCTTCAGCATGGTTTATCAACCAGTTTCAGGAAATAGAGCCGATGCAGGAGATCACCACGTATTCTGGATCACAGGTGAAAACTACGACAGAATTATGGACACGAACTTAACATTGTTCATTCAGTGTGCGGAACGAAACAGATTTAGTCTTGTTGTTAAAACTCCTGGCAAAGCAGACCTTGTTTATTTCTTCAAAGATACTGGAAACAACGGTGGAAACTGGACAAATGGACTTCGAGGAATAACTATTCCTGCTGCTGGTAAAGGACAACGAAATCAAATTGTTGTTCGAATCGATGCGAATCGTGCGGCATCAAGATTTATTGTTGCTCCTCAGTTCGTAACACCTTTGACTAACGATAGACAAGTTCCCGACTATTCAACGTCAGGTGCTGCTAACGCTGCTCGTGAAAAATCATATATCGCATTCTTCAGAAAAGGTGCAAATCTGATTCAGATGTAACTTCTAAATAAAGACAAGGAGGTCTTTAATAGGAGATTGAAAATGGTTATTGATATTGCAACCGTTATCGCTCTTTTGACCGCTGTAGGTGCTCTTGTAGGATGGGTCTGGAAGGAATTTCAGACCAAGACACAACAAAACATCATACTTGAGAACCGAATTTCTAGAATTGAACGTGACATTTCTATTAATGAAGTTAAACGCGACTTTGTTAATAGCTTCGTCAAAGATTTGAAAAGTGATTTGAAGGAGAGTAAATCAGAAATGAGAAAGCTTGAAGATAAAATTCGTGAGATGAAAGCGGATCGATAAGTGAAACGCAAAGATATACCAAAATATAAACAAGAACTTTTCAAGAAGCAGAAAGGAGTTTGTCCTTTATCGCAATTAAAGATCGAGGACGTCAATAAAGCCCATCTTGACCACGACCATATACTTGAAGGTCCTAACGCAGGACGTTGCAGAGGTTTATTAATCGCTCAAGCAAACGTTCTTGAAGGACGAATCAAACATCAATTTAAACGCTCTGGTCTTGATGGAAAAGTTGATTACCTTACGTTCTTGAAAAATCTTGTTCTGTATCTCGAAAAAGATTACAGCATGAATCCTACACATCCACAGTTAATAACAGATCTGAAGAAGCAATTCAAAAGAAAATCGCTTACTGAGATGAAGCAAACACTGAGAGGTTACAACACAGAAAAGAAACAAAAGAAAGAACTCGAAATTCTCTATAACAAACATATAAAGGCGACCTATGAAACCGACGAAATTCGAAAAGTTTCTACAGGTAATGAAAAAGCTCGCTAATAAGCCAAAAGAGTATTTGATAATTTTATTTCTTCTTACTCTGACTTACAACACTGTTCTGGTTCCAATTCTCGTGACTTTTGATATTCAAGCTCCGAAAATGGTGCTTATCACAGAGGAACACGCCAGAACAATAGGCTCATTATTACTCATAGGAACAAACTAATGGCAAAACTTGGTGGAGTTAAAAAAGACCTCGACAAATGGAAAATTAAAGAATCTGATCAGTTCTCAAAACGAGTAACTAAAGCGTCTAAGCTCGCTTCGGTCGAGTTACAGCGAAAGATTAATAGAGATGTTGAAGGTGCTGTTAACTTCACCAAGAACGCTGTCGGATTTAAATTCAAAGTCACCAAAACAGGCACAGAAAACAGAATTTTTATCAAAGATACTCAAGCTGAATATCTAGGTCAGCTTATCGACGATAACAAAGCATTCAATAAGTATGTTCCAACTGGTGTTAGAGGTTCGAAAAACCAATACGGTAACATTCCCGGATTAAAGACTCGTCGAAATCTCGAATCTGTTAAACAGAACAAAGATGGTAAAACAAGAACGATTCTTATCAAAACGAATGTTAAACAACAGAATAAACGTGTTATCGCTATCTTTAAGCGTCATCAAACCCGTAAGAAAACTATTGGTTCATGGACAAAAATCTCTGATGATATTCACAAAAACGTTCTACGTGTTGCGAAACTGAAACGCTAAATATAAGAAAAGGAGAAAACAATGGAATTCGATTATTACAGCGTTGAAGAACTCAAGAGCATTTTTATCAACGGAAAACACACTGAATCTATGACTGTGCCGTACAACGTTGAAGATATCAAAGAGAAACGTTTTAAAAAGAAACTTCTGAATGAAAATCAAGTTTTCATTCTATCAACTCGCAAAATTAAGCCAGTTCATCACTTCAAAGAAAAGCAGAAAGTCAGCATTCAAGGACCATTCTTAGAAGATACAGCCCAATGTTTCATGAACTTCGAATTTATGCACAAAGGACATCGTATGTTAGGCTATGCTTTTCAATTCATCTAAGGACTCCGCAAGGGGTCCTTTTTTGGTTTATAAATAACGTTAACACTCACTAATTCTAAAGGTATACAAATGAATATTGAAAATATGCTTGGCGCTTTAACTGCAAAGCGTGAACACGTAGAACTGAAAGGTTTTAAATTCTATGCTCGTCCTATGTCTGTTCTCGAATACGGTATGTATTTCGCATCAAATGAAAAAGAATCTGATAAAGATGATCAGATGATTCTACGCTGCATTGAAAATGAATCAGGTGAACCAGTTTTCACAGATATCAAACAAGTTCAGAGTCTTTATACAAACGTTCGTTTTGCTCTGACCGCTCTGATTTCAAAGGTTAGCTTTACTCAACTGACCGCAGAAGAAACAGAAAAGAAATAAGGCAGAATCCGTATAAGACATTTCAGTTAAGAGCAATTCTTCGCAGGGGATTATCTCCTCAAGAAATTAAAGATTTGTCTTTACGAGAATTCTATGAACTTTGGTTTTTCGATACGTATATTGAGCCTCAGAGTCCTATTCTGAATGATTTTTATCAAGCTCGTCTGACTCACACAATTTTTGCTAATAATCCGAATCTTACTTCGGACGGCAGAAAGAAACTGAACATGAAAGATTTCTATATGATTAAAGAAAAAGTTTTCAAGTCTAACGAAGAAATCGAACAAGAACGTAAAGAAGCCGAAGAAGCCAATCGAGAAAAAATATTATCGATGTATGATCCGAAATTAATCGCGAAGGCGAAAAAGAGAACAAAACGAAATGGCTAATTCAAGATATGACGTAACGATTAACGCTGATAATAAGGGTCTATCAACAGCGGTTAATAAATCAATGGACGAACTGAACAAACTGGATTCCGTAGCAAACGGTCTGTTCAGTAATCTTACAGGACCCTTGAATAATCTCAGAGGCGGATTGAACACGATTAACACGATGTCGCCTGCTCTGAGAGGACTAGGACTTGCCGGACTTGCTGCTGGCGCTGGTCTTGCTGCAATTAATAAAGCCTCATCAACTGTTAACACTCTTAATGAAATCAGCACAAACACTGGTGTTTCTATTGAGATGCTTCAAAAACTTCAAAAAGAATTTAAAGCAACAGGAATGGAAGTTGAGAAGTTTGGAGATATTAACAAAGATGCACTTGACCATATTGGCGATTCTCTTCGAAATGCAGGCGGTGGTGTTGCTGATGATCTGAAAGAATGGGGAATCGGTCTTGAAACATTAGCAAAATATTCAAGTGATGCTGAAGGCGGTATTAAAGCTGTTATCGATGTTTACTATAAGATGCAACAAGCAGGAAAGTCCAAAGCTGAAATAACAAACGTTATGGAAACTATGGCGTCGGATGCTTCACATCTTATCACAACATTAGAACAATACGGTTCATCACAAGAAGCTCTGAATGCTATTAACAGTCAAGGCGCTGGTATCACATCCGAAATGGCCGAGAAATATGCCGAATTCGATAGAAATGTTAAAACACTTTCTAGCAATGTTGATACTTTAATTGTTGAAGGTGTTACACCTCTTGTTAGTGAACTTAACGAACTTTGGGAAATTGCAAACAGAGATTGGACCGAAGCTGATATTTGGGATGCTCTGAAACATTTCTGGTATGATGGTGATACTCCTCTTGCTAAATTTAACCGTTATGTTGATGGAATTCCTCAAGATGATCCTCGATATTCAACTTCCGCAAAAGCTCAACTTGCACAATTAAAAGCTCAAGCTGACGGATTAAACAAAGATATTAAGAAAGCTGTTGATGATGCCGAACAACAGACAAAAAATCTTAAAGACTTAAAAGAAAAGCAAGATAAAAAAGCTGCTGAGGATGCTAAAAAAGCTGCCGATAAAGCTGCAAGAGAACAAGAACAAGCCGCAGCAAAAGCTAAGGCTGCATACGATAAGATGATGTCCGAGCGTGCTAGTTATCTCCAGACTATGACACAAACTGATATTGCTATTATCTCACAGGGTGCTCGTGGTGTTGCTTCCCAGATGAATCAGATGCAACAGACTCTTGCAAACATCGATAAGCTTCAATCTAAGGGAATTATCTCTCTTGAACAGGCTACAGCAAGACGTAATCAACTAATGGCGAATTCTTCTAAAGAATTTAAAGACCAGTTGACTATGAATCCTGATGATATCGGTGAAATTGCGCAAGGCGTTGAACAAGCTTATCAGATGCAGTTAGAACAGCTTTATGCAAAACAGAAACAGGGTCTTGTAAGCACTCAAGAATATAACAGTCAGTTAGAAGCGATTGAACAGGATCATCAATCGAAAATGTCTGTAATTCAGGATATCGATGCAAACTCAGTTAATACCAAGAATCTTGACGCTTTAGGTTTTGCGACTGATGAACAGATGATGGCTCTAAGAGAACAGCAATTGGAAGAACAGATTGCACGTTACAAAGAACAGAACCAACAGATGTACGATGCAGGATTAATCAGTCATGAAGAATTTTTGAAACAGAAAGAAACTCTTGATAAGGCTTATTCAGTTAAATCAAAAGCTATCGCTCTGGCAGAAATTCAAACCAAAATGCAGATGTATGATGGATTCGCACAAGGTATGTCAGGTGTTATCAGTGGCATCGCTGGTGAAAATAGTAAAGCTGCTCAAGCTGCATTCGCAGTAGCTAAAGGAACGTCTATTGCAACCGGTATGTTAAACGCTTATGAGTCTGCGACTACTGCAATGGCTAAGTATCCAGGACCTCTTGGTTACGCTCTGGCTGCTTCGTCTTATGCTCAAGTTATCGGACAAGTCATGCAGATGAAATCTGTTGGATTAACAGGTATGGCTCACGATGGTCTGAGTGAAGTTCCTCGCGAAGGAACATGGCTGCTTGATGGTGGTGAGCGTGTTGTGGATCAGAGAACCAACGGTGATCTAAAAGATTTCTTGGATAATAACAAGGATACGGGAGGTCAACAGACAATTGACGCTAGTATTCATATCAATGGCAACGTTACCGATCAGAAATGGTTCGCTGAACAATTGAAGAAACAGCAAAAAACAATTTCGTCTATTGTTCAAGACCAGAACAGACGCAAACTGTGATACATCAAAGGGAGCTTTCGCTCCCTTTTTATGGTCTTGATTTTGTCGCTATGAAACTGCATAGTGACGTTGCTGGTAACTAACACGGAGAGATTCCTGCGAAAAGTGTGATAAACACGGCATTATGCCACAATTCCGAATTGAGATCCCGTGTTGCGGTAATCCACTAAACTTTAACAAAATCGAAAAAAATGTGATTTCGTACACATCTGAATTCCCAGTTAACGGGAATGCACATATAATGCGCTCCCATTACAGATTCAGACTTATCAACTCATCGCCAGAATGGCTTAGATACCTCGCATAACATGAACATGAAATTAACAACGCTTTTTGCGGCGGCGTTAGCCGTAGTAGGTTTTTGTAAGACCGCGTCTGCGGTGACGTATCCCCTGCCGACAGACGGAAGCCGTCTGGTGGGTGAAAACCAGGTGGTGACGGTGCCGGAAGGTAACACTCAGCCGCTGGAATACTTCGCGGCCCAGTATCAGCTCGGCCTCTCTAACATGCTGGAAGCGAACCCGGGCGTTGATCCGTATCTGCCGAAAGCGGGTACGGTACTGAATATTCCACAGCAGCTGATCCTGCCGGATACCGTGCATGAAGGCATCGTGATTAACAGCGCCGAAATGCGTCTGTATTACTACCCGAAAGGCACCAACACCGTGATCGTGCTGCCAATCGGTATCGGTCAGTTGGGTAAAGACACCCCGCTGAACTGGACCACCAAAGTGGAGCGTAAGAAAGCAGGCCCAACCTGGACGCCGACCGCCAAAATGCACGCGGAGTACATTGCTGCTGGCGAGCCACTGCCCGCCGTTGTGCCTGCTGGCCCGGATAACCCGATGGGTCTGTACGCGCTGTACATTGGTCGTCTGTATGCCATCCACGGTACTAACGCCAACTTCGGTATCGGCCTGCGCGTAAGCCACGGCTGCGTGCGTCTGCGTAATGAAGACATCAAATTCCTGTTCGATAACGTGCCGGTGGGTACGCGCGTCCAGTTCATTAACGAACCGGTGAAAGCGACGTCAGAGCCGGACGGCAGCCGTTACATTGAAGTGCATAACCCGCTGTCCACCAGCGAAGACCAGATCAACAACAACGAAATCGTGCCGATTACGCTGACCAGCGCGGTGCAGTCTGTTACCTCTCAGGCGGATGTTGAGACGGCCATCGTTGACCAGGCGATTCAGAACCGTTCCGGTATGCCGGTGCGTTTGAACTAATCGTGAGAATTAAAAAAGCGGGCCGCGAGGCCCGCTTTTTTTTATCCGTTATTCACGATAACAATGCCGCCATGGTCATAGCGATAGTGACAATGGGCGTACTCCAGCGGCGTACCATCTTCCAGATAGATCACCTGCTCCACCTCCAGCACCGGGTCGGTTTGCTCACAGACAAGATGCTGCATATCCAGCGCGCTAGGCTTCAGCGCCCGCACCACCCGATACGATCCCATGATCTTCAGCCCCAGCGTCTCCTGCACATACCGGAACACCGAACTTTCGAGATGGGTTTTGTTCAGGCCGGGCACCAGATTGAGCGGCATTACCGTCTCGTCCAGAGACATCGGCTCACCGTTCAGTAAACGCAGGCGGATAAAGTCATAGATCGGCGTATCCGGATTGATCATCAGCGATGCCTGCTCTTTCTCGTTCGGGAAGCGCAGTTCGAAGTGCACCACCTGGCTCGTCACCGTGCCTAAATGTTCCCAAGTTTTGGTCGCCCCGAAGTAGTCGCTGCCGGAGAGATCCCACTGCGAGAGCTGAAGGAAGTTTTTGCGGATGAACGTGCCCTGCCCCTGACGGGTATAGACCAGCCCTTCAACGATAAGCTGACGCATCGCCTGCTGGATGGTCATCCGGCTGGTGCTGAACTCCGCCGCCAGCGCGAACTGGTCCGGCAGCGGTTCATTGGCGGCGTACTGCTGGCTGATAATGCGTTTCTTAATTTCCCGCGCTATGGTGATGTACTTCGCCGCCATCGTCCTTCCTTAAATTAGTTTTCTATCCCGCTGTTTTTCAAGGCCACTCGCTCGGCAACTTTGAGGAAAGGCAGGTAGAAGAATACACCAAATACGATGATTGCCAACTGCACCACCACCGCCCGCCAGTCCCCTGCCGTTGCCAGCCAGGCGCTCAGGATCGGCGGTGTGGTCCACGGGATCATCACCACGCAGCGCGACATCAATCCCAGCGTGGTACAGAGCCAGGCAAAGTAAATGCCGATAGCGGGCAGGAGGACAAACGGGATCATCAGCGGCAGGTTAAACACAATCGGCAGGCCAAAAATCACCGGCTCGTTGATGTTAAACAGGCCCGGGGCCAGCGACAGACGCGCCACCTGCTTAGCTGATTTCTGTCTGGAGAAGATGAAGATAGCGATCAGCAATGAGATTGTGCTGCCCGTGCCGCCCACCATGCCAAAGGTCGGCACAAAGATATTGTTGATGATATGCGGGATCGGTTGGCCGTTGGCGAAGGCCAGCATGTTCTCGTTGGTGTTGATCAGCAGGAACGGCTCCAGTATCACGCTGTTAACGACGGACTGATGAATACCGAGGGTGAACAGAAAGTTACCAAAGCTGTAGATGAAGATCGTCCCCGGCAGGCTGGTGTTGATCAGCCGCAGCGGCTGCTGGATAAAGGTGGTAATAAGATGGATCAGATCCGTGTGCAGTACGTTCGCCAGTATGGCCGCCAGCACGGCGAACAGCGAGAGCGTGAGGATGGTCGGGATCAGCGCGGTAAAGGATTTGCTCACCGCTGGCGGCACGTTCTCCCCGAGCGAAATGTGCAGCGCCTTGAGCCGCGAAATGGCGATAAACAGCTCCGTTGAGAGCAGCCCAATCAGCACCCCGGCGAAAATCCCGGTAGAGCCGATATTGGCGAACGTCAGCACCTGCGTGACGCTCACCGCGGCGTCGCTGCCGACGGGCGTAATCTGTAAGCGCATCGGCATCATGATGATGAAACTGCTGACGGCGATAACCACTGCCGAGACCGGATTGTCGAAATCTTTGTTGCGCGCCAGCGACCAGGCGATCATCGGGGCCAGCAGCAGCGCGGCGATGTTCAGCGTGCCGTTGATGATCGCCTCGCCCCACACCTTAAACTGCGTGAGCGTGTCGCCTTCCAGCACCCATGGAAACACCACGTTATTCACCAGCACCGCCAGTCCGGCAAGGATGAAAATTGGCATCACCGTGGCGAAGGCATCGCGCAGAGAGCGAAGATGCACCTGATTTGCCAGGCGCGCTGAAAACTCAACAAATCTGTCGACAAAAGACTGCATGTGCGGTGTTATTTTTGTTTCAGACATAGCGGATAGTTCCCATCAATCGGTCACAAAAACGGCCCGGCAGCGTACGGCTTACATCTCGCGTCCGTTGGTATGGATAACCTGTTTTAACCACGCGTAGCTCTTTTTCGGCACGCGCTTCAGGTCTTTCAGATCATGGTTTTCACGGTTGACATAGACCACGCCGTAGCGCTTACGCATGTCGCCCTGGGAGCTGAGAATATCAATTAACCCCCAGCCGAGGTAGCCGATCACCTCTGCCCCATCCTCGAATATCGCGTCCTTCATGGCCTTGATGTGCGCCCGGTGGTAGTCGATGCGGTAGGTGTCCTCAATCGGATTTACGCCGTCCCAGGACTCAATGACGCCAATACCGTTTTCAATCGGGAAGACCGGCATCCGCCAGTCGTTGGCGTAGCGGGTGATGATGGTGCGAAAGCCCAGCGGATCGATCTGCCAGTTCCACTCGGTGGCCTTCAGGTACGGGTTGTTTTTCTCGCCGTGCAGCAGGTAATAGTTCACCGGCGTGCCTTCCGGGATGGCATCGCTGTCCAGCGTTTTGCTGGCGTAGTAGCTGAAGGCCATATAGTCGTTTTTCGTGCGCGCCAGCAGTGCTAAATCCTCGGCGCGATAGATATCACCGAAGCCCTCCTGCTCCACCACGGCCATCACCGCCGGGCTATACCCCTGACCGGCAAAGACGCGCAGCAGGTTCTGGTTGAGAAATTCATCGTACTGCTGGGCACAGAAGATATCGCGTGGTTTGCAGGTGGCCGGATAGATAAGCTGGTGCGCCAGCATGCCGCCCATCAGCTGGCCCGGTTTGGTCTGGTGCAGATAGTCGGTCAGCGACATGTGCGCCACCATCGTATGGTGCTGAAGTTCATACAGCTCGCGCAGGGTTTGTTCACCTTTCATGTAACCGGAAATCCGGAAGGCTTCCGGCATATGAAAGATGTTCTGCTCGTTGAAGGTCAGCCAATACTTCACGCGGTCGCCAAAGCAGTCGATCATCTTTTTGCCGTAGCGGATAAAAGCCTCCATCACGCGGCGGTCGTTGAAGCCGTTGTATTCCTGCGCCAGCGCCAGCGGCATATCGAAGTGGTAGAGGCAGACCATCGGCTCGATGCCGCGGGCGAGCAGATCGTCAATAAAGCGATCGTAAAACGCAATGCCTTCGTCGTTGAAGGGGCCGTCACCCTGCGGGCAGACGCGGCTCCAGGAGATCTGGAAGCGGTAGCAGTTCATGCCCAGATCCTGCATCAGGTCGAAATCTTCCCGGTAGCGGTGGTAGGAGTCAGTCGCCACTTTCCAGTCGGAGGTGTTCTCCCCGGCCTCGCGAATGTCGTACACCGACATGCCCTTCCCGCCCTCATTCCATGCCCCTTCCGTCTGCATGCTGGATACCGAGTTGCCCCATAAAAAGTTGGCTGGCAGCGAATTGTTCATGCTTTCCCCCTTTATGACTAGTCATTTAAATTTAATGACTAGTCATATAGATCGAGATGAAACATCAGGCAAAGAGAAGGATCGTTTTTTGTGAGCAATGCGGAAAAAAAAGCCCCGGTAAGCGAAGCGCTACCAGGGCGAGGAAGGTTATTGTTGTGCAAGCTGATTTTGATAACGCATAACGCTTTCCTCGCATGTCGATTGGGTGTCTGTGAGTGATATCCGCCCCGCAGCCATCGCGAATGTGGCGTTCCTGTCCGTTTCTTGCCCAATCCTGCGAATCTATCCGCGCGGAGCGTCGCCAAAGACGCTGTAGTCCGGCAACTGCACCTGCTGATACGGCTCCCAGCCGCCGCCGAGGGCTTTGTAGAGCGCCACCAGGTCAAGCGCGCTCTGCACCTGCGCCTGTGCCCGTTGCTGTTCGGCCTGAGCAAGCTGGCGCTGGGCGTCCAGCACGTCGATAAAGCTGGCGATACCCTGCCGGTAACTGTCACTGGCGAGATCAAAGGCGTTTTGCAGCGCATCGATCGTTTTAGCCAGGCCCGCCTCACGCTGCTGGTCAGTGCGATAGCTCACCAGCGCATTTTCAACGTCCCCGAGCGCCGTCAGCACCGTCTGACGGTAGTCCAGCACCGCTGCCCCCTGCTGCGCGCGCGCCACCTTGACGCTGGAGACCAGCCGACCGCCCTGGAAGATGGGAATGGAGACCTGCGGGCCAAAGCTGTAGAAGTGGCTGCTCCAGTCGGTCAGCCAGTTGGATTCGCTGTTGCGCAGGCCGAACTGCCCGGAGAGGGTAAAGCTCGGGAACAGCTGTGCCACCGACACGCCAATCTGCGCCGTGGCGGCGTGGAGGTTCGCCTCGGCTTCGCGCACGTCCGGGCGACGGCGCGCAAGGGTGGACGGAATACCGGTCTGCACAATATCCGGCAGCGCGGGCATCGGCTGCACGGACTGGAGTTCGGCATCCAGCGCGCCCGGCGGCTTGCCGAGCAGGATCGCCAGCCCGTTCATCGCCTGGCGCTCCTGCGCCTGATACTGCGGCAGTTGCGCTTCAAGATTGCCCAGCTGCGCCCGGGCGTTTTCTACGTCCATCTGCGGTGACAGCCCGCCCCGCTGACGGCTTTCGGTCAGATCCAGCGTCTGCTGCGCGCTTTCAATCTGGGTATTCAGCGTGGCAATGATGCTCTGTGCCCCGCGCAGCTGTAGCCACGCGCGCGCCACTTCGGCTTCCAGCGACACCAGCGCATCGTTACGCTGCTCGATCGCCGCCCGCTGCTGCGCTTCGGCGGCTTCCACCTGACGGCGCACCTTGCCCCAGAGGTCGATTTCCCACTGGGCGTCGAAGCTGCCCTGATAGAGGTTTATCGGCTGCGTCAGCGGGCCTAACGCGCCCCGCAGTTCAGGATCGATATTATCTAACTGGTCATACACGCCGTGAGATTTCAGCTCCCCTTCCAGCCCAAGCTGCTGGCGCGTCGCCTGCACATTGCCATTCACCGACGGGAAAAAGGCCCCACCGGCCTGGTTAATCTGTTCGCGCGCGCCAGCAATGCGTAATACCGTTTGCTGTAGCGTCAGATTCCCGGCGATGGCACGTTCAATCAGGCTGTCGAGCTGCGGCGAGCCAAAGGTTTTCCACCAGCGCGGGTTGGTGGCGGCGGAGGACGTTTGCGATTTCACCGCGCTGTCGCCCTTATCGTTCCAGTGCGTGGTGGCGGGCGGCGCGGGCGGCTGGTAGTCCGGCCCGACGGCGCAGCCCGCCAGCAGCATCATTATCATCAGGGGGTGTAAACGTCTGTGTATCATCAGTGTGCTCCTGCACTCCCCTCGCTCTTAACCGGCGAGAGCAACAAACAAAACGGAATCAGTACCAGGGCCACCGCGCTCAGGATGGTGAAGACGTCGATGTAGGCCAGAAAGCGCGACTGCTCGATCATCGTCTGGTACATCCGCCCGGTGGCAATACCGGTCGGATCGCCCACCTGAGTGGTGAAGTTCTGGATCGCCTGGGCGCTTTCGCGTATCGCCAGCTGGAACTGCTCATTAAACGGCGAAGCGTGGTAAGCCAGATGCGCGCTGTGCGCCTGCGAACGCTCGGTGATCGCCGCCGTCGAGAGCGAAATCCCAATCGAACCGGCCACGTTGCGGAACATGGTAAACAGCGCCGCCGCATCGGCGTTAAGCCGCCTCGGGATCGAGATAAAGGCAATGGTGGTCAGCGGCACAAACAGGAACCCCAGGCCAATCGACTGGGCGCTGCGGAACAGCACCAGCGTTTCGAAATCGATATCCGGCGTCAGCGTGCGGGACCAGAAGAACGATACCGCCAGGCAGGTAAAGCCGAAGGCGATGATCCAGCGCGTCTGCACCACCGGCATCAGCTTCAGCACCAGCGGGATGGTCAGCACAATCAGCACCGCCCCGGGCGAGAGCACCAGACCGGACCAGGTGGCGGTATAGCCCAAATCCTGCTGCGCCAGCTGCGGAATAACTACCGAGCTGCCGTACAGGATCATCGCCATCCCCGCCATCAGCAGGCTGGAGACCGCAAAGTTGCGATCCTTCATGCAGTGCAGATCCACCACCGGCTTTCTGGCATACATCAGCCAGTAGATGGCGCCGATAATGCCGACCAACGTCAGCACCGCGAAGGTGCGGATAAAGTTCGAATAGAACCAGTCATCATCTTCACCCCGGTCGAGCATCACCTGCAAACAGCCAAGACCGAGGGCGATCAGGCCGATCCCCGTCCAGTCCACGGTAAGCTTCTCTTCCGATTTTTTCTCCCACGGCGGATCTTCCAGCAGCTGGTAGATGGCCAGCACCGTCACAATCCCTACCGGGATATTGATAAAGAACACCCAGCGCCAGGAGTAGTTATCGGTGATCCAGCCGCCCAGCGTGGGGCCAAGTACCGGCGCGACAATAATGGCAATGGACGAAAGACCAAAGGCTTTGCCCCTGTCCTCCGGCTTGAAGTAGTCAAGCAATACCGACTGCTGGGTGGGCTGCAACCCGCCGCCAAAGAAGCCCTGCATCACGCGGAACAGGATGATTTGCCAAAGCTCGGTGGCGATGCCACACAGGAACGAGCAGATGGTGAACATCACAATGCAGATCAGGAAGAACTGCTTGCGGCCAAACAGACGGCTCAGAAAGGCCGAGATGGGCAGCACAATGCCGTTCGCCACCAAGTAGCTGGTGAGCACCCAGGTGGATTCGTCATAGCTGGCCGAGAGCGAGCCAGCGACGTGCGGCAGCGCCACGTTGACGATGGTGGTGTCCAGAATTTCCATAAACACCGCCAGGGTGACCACAATCGCCACCGCCCACGGGTTACTGGCGGGTTTCCAGTTATCGTGGCTGTGATCCGTCATTCCACGGTGACCTTCGGTTCAACCGACAGCCCCAGCGGCAGCGGCTTGTTCGGATCCAGACCTTTATCAATGACGATTTTCACCGGCACGCGCTGAACGATCTTCACAAAGTTACCGGTCGCGTTTTCCGACGGGAAGGCGGAGAAGCGCGAGCCGCTGCCCTGCTGAATACTGTCGATATGGCCTTCAAGTTCCATATCCGGCCAGGCATCGACGGACACGGTCACTTTGTCGCCCGGCTTCATGCGCTCAAGCTGCGACTCTTTGAAGTTCGCCACCACCCACACGTTCGGGGAAACCAGCGAGAACAGCGCCGTACCCGCCTGCACCAGCGTGCCGGGCTGGACGTTGCGTTTGGTGACAAAACCGTCGAACGGGGCGCGGACTTCGGTGTAAGAGAGGTTCAGGTTGGCGGTTTCAAGCTGCGCTCTGGCCTGGTCGACCTGGCGCTCGCGCGCTTCGACGTTGGTCTCATGCTGGCGGATTTGCAGCTGAACCTGCTCCGCCACTTCCAGCTGCGCCTGCGCGCTGGCCAGACCCGCCTGAGCGCTCCGCAGTTGGGCGTTCGCGGCATCGATACTTTGTTGCGTGGTCGCGCGCGGGTCAACGCCGCGCTGACGGCGGTACTCTGCCTGTGCGTTGGCCATATCCGCCTGGGCTTTCAGTACCTGAGCTTTGGCTTCATCGCGCTGGGCGGGATATTGCACTTTCGAGAGCGCCAGCTGCGCCTGGGCCTGATGCAGCTGCGCAATTGCCAGCCCAAGCTGGGCCTGAGCCTGATCGCGCTGAGCGGTGGTATCGCGAGGATCGATCACCACCAGCACATCCCCTTTCTTCACGCGCTGGTTGTCCCGTACGCGAAGTTCGGTCACGTAGCCCGCCGTTTTTGGGGCGATCGTCACCACGTCGCCATCGGTAAAGGCGTCGTCGGTGGTCTCTTCGTTACGGGTTAAAAACCACCAGATCAGCGCCACGATCACCATCACGATGACCACAATGCCAAGGATAATTAACGGTTTTTTGCCCGGGCGCTTGCGCTCGTTATTGTTTTTATCCTGCTCGTCAGCAGGTGGGTTTTGATCTTCTGCCATAGTTCAGCAACGGTCCTGTCAGTGAGCGGCATCACACTATGCCGTTCACTAAAGCTAGGACGTTGCTATACATTTGCCAGGAAAAACTGACAAATTGCGCACTATATGAGAAGGAATAGTCCGAAACCGACCGCCGCTGACCAGAGCAGCATCGGGATTGACCAGAGATGGAAGCGCCACCAGATGCGGCGATCGTTCGCCATGCGCAGGGCGATCAGGTTTGCCAGCGAACCAGGCAGCAGCCCAAAGCCGCCGACGTTGACCGCCCACGCCAGCAGTACCGTCGGGGGAACATAGTTAAGCAGTAAGATGGTGGACGGCACGTTGCTGATAACCTGCGAGAGACCAATCGCCGTCAGCCATAGTCCCGGCTGGGACAGACCGCTAACGCTATGGAGAACGTTCTGCAATACCGGGAGTTGGATCAGCAGATGCACATCAATAAACATCGCCATAAAGACCAGCAGCAGGGTCCAGTCGACGCTCACCAGCACCCGCCGGGCGAGGAACAGGAAGCCGCACGCCACCAGCAGCGCGCCCACCAGCGCCTGGTTTAACTCAAGCGCGGTAAGGAAAACGATATACAGCCCCAGACAGCTCCAGACGAGACGCGGCTGCCACTGGGGGCCGGTGGTACCGCTGTGGTACTGCAACGATTTATTCGGGAAAGCAAACCAGCCCACCGCGAGTAGCGTCGCCACGATCGCCAGCGCCAGCGGTGCCATCTGCCCGGTAAACGCGGTAAACGACAGGCCAGAGCGTCCCCACAGCAGAATGTTCTGCGGGTTACCGATCGGCGTAAGCAGCGAGCCAGCATTGACGGCCAGCGCTTCAAAGATAATCAGACGGGTGACCGGTATTTCGCACAGCTTACGCAGCGTGAGGGTGAGCGGCACCACGATAAACAGCGCCACATCGTTCGTGAGAAACGTCGACAGCAGCGCCGCTGAAAAGACCATGAACAGGGCCAGTTTGCGCTCGGTGGCAAAACGGCGCACCATCTTGCGCCCCAGCACGTCAAAATAGCCGCTCAGCTCAACCCCTTTGGTGAGCATCATCAAACCGCTCAGGGTAATGATGGTGCGCCAGTCTATTGCCGCAGGCCAGGTCTGCGGCGCAAAGGGCACAAAGACGCTAAGCCCCACGCCAATGAGAAGTAAAAGATGGAAAAAACGATCGCGTTTCAGGGCCTGCAAGCCGGGGATGTTCATTCAGCGGAGGGACCGTATTTAAGCGTAAATTCGCGGAACCTCACCAGCGTCTCTTCGCTGACATGGTGTTCCATACCTTCGGCGTCCCGACGGGCAATTTCCGGGCTGACGCCCAGCACGAGTAAAAAATTCTCGACGATCTGGTGACGCTCGCGGCTCTCCTGCGCCAGCTTTTCACCCTCAGCGGTGAGAAACACCCCGCGCCAGGGGATCATCTCGATCAGCCCTACTGACGCCAGACGTTTTAACATTTTGGCAACGGTTGGCTGCGAGACCCCCAGCCGCGCGGCCATATCCACCTGGCGCGCTTCTCCAACCTCACGAATCAGATCAGAGATCAGTTCGACATAATCATCAATCAGCTCCCGGCGGTGCGCCTCGCGCACCTGGCGGAAGCCTTCCACATGCTCTTCAACGTTCACCAGTTGCGTCGTTTTTTTTGTTGTTGGCTTACCTGCGCGACGGTTCATTGTGCTTCCTCAATGGGGTTGACGCTTCCAGCGCCCTGTAACGGAGCGCACATTGTAAACCATAGCTCTACAAGCACAAAAAATTAACGAATTAGCCATAGCTATACAATATAGCCTGTGCTATATCTGTATGTAATGCAGTCACCCTTCACGGATCGAAGGGATCATGAATCAGGAGGTCTTATGAATGAATTCAAGAGGTGTATGAACGTGTTTACCCACTCTCCTTTTAAAGTGCGTTTAATGCTGTTGAACATGCTGTGCGATATGTTTAACGCCAAACCGCAGCAGGACGACAAATCTTCCCACTAAGCGGCGTCGCGGTACGCCGCTTCATTTTCCTGTCACATTTCCGCTGTAAACTGCTTTATTCCCGATTATTTTTACGGATTTGCAGCCCCCTTCGCAAAACATCTGTTTAGCAACTGTTGACCTTAATTCACGCTCGCACTATCTTCTTGCAGCCCTGCACAATTTGCGGCTCGCTGAAGCGGACCTCTCATTCCCTTTCCACGCACTGTCCGGCAGGCTTTGACCCTTGACGCCAGGGTGAGCACATGGCGTTTTCGTGATAGTGATCTATGAACGTAACCCTGATTGATACACTTGTTACCCGCAGCCGGGCCTTAAGCCCGTGGACGGGATTCTATTTTTTGCAATCGCTGTTGATTAACTTTGCCCTTGGCTATCCCTTCAGCCTGCTTTATGCCGTCGGGTTTACCTGCATCCTTCACCTGCTGTGGCGAAGCGCACCGCGCGTGCAGAAAGTGCTTATCGGGATCTGTTCTCTGGTCGCCGCGGCTTATTTCCCGTTTGGCCAGGCCTACGGCGCGCCGAACTTTAATACCCTGCTGGCGCTGCACTCCACCAATATGGAAGAGTCCACGGAGATCCTGACGATCTTCCCGTGGTACAACTACGTGGTTGGCCTTTTCATTTTTGGCCTGGGCGTGATTGCGGTTCGCCGTAAGCAGGTCGAGAAAAAGGCATGGGGTAAAATAGAAAGCCTGTGTCTGGCCTTTAGCGTGGTGACGTTTTTTGTTGCGCCGGTACAGAATCTGGCCTGGGGCGGCGTGTTTAAGCTTAAAGATACCGGTTATCCGGTATTTCGCTTCGTCAAAGACGTGGTGGTGAATAACGAGGAAGTGCTCGACGAGCAGGCGCGTATGGCCGAGCTTTCCACGATGAAAGACACCTGGAATGTGCTGGCGGTGAAACCGAAGTACCACACCTACGTGGTGGTGATCGGTGAAAGCGCGCGTCGCGATGCGCTCGGCGCGTTCGGCGGCCACTGGGATAACACGCCGTTTGCCAGCACCGTCAACGGTACGCTGTTTAC
Source organism: Enterobacter cloacae complex sp. IR5418 (assembly GCF_049238105.1). NCBI lineage: Bacteria > Pseudomonadati > Pseudomonadota > Gammaproteobacteria > Enterobacterales > Enterobacteriaceae > Enterobacter > Enterobacter cloacae complex sp. IR5418. Next base: position 102,017 of record NZ_JBMKHS010000004.1, read on the forward strand.
TGACTACGTGGCGGCCAGCGGCTCGACGCAGAAATCCCTTGGTCTGACGCTCAACCGCGTGGTGGATGGAAAACCGCAGTTTCAGGATAACTTTGTCACCCTGGCCAACCGGGCTGGTTTTCAGACGTGGTGGTTCTCCAACCAGGGACAGATCGGCGAGTATGATACCGCCATTGCCAGCATCGCGAAGCGTGCCGACGAGGTGCAGTTCCTGAAAAGCGGTGACTTTGAAGCGGATAAAAATACGCAGGATGAAGCGCTGTTAAAAATGACCGCGCAGGTTTTTGCCACCCAGCGCACCCAGCCGCAGCTGATCGTCCTGCACCTGATGGGTTCTCACCCGCAGGCCTGCGACCGCACGCAGGGAAAATACACCGAGTTTGTGCAGTCGAAAGAGACCTCCTGCTACCTCTACACCATGACGCAAACCGACGATCTGCTCAGCAAACTTTACGCACAGCTGCGCAACAGCGGCGACAGCTTCTCAATGGTCTATTTCTCAGACCACGGGCTGGCGTTTAAGGAGCGCGGTAAAGAGGTGCAGTATCTCGCCCACGATGACAAATACCAGCAGAATTTCCAGGTACCGTTTATGGTGCTGTCGAGTGATGACAAAACGCATCGCATCATCAAAGCTCGCCGTTCCGCGAACGATTTCCTGAAATTCTTCTCCCAGTGGACGGGGATTAAGGCGAAAGAGATAAAAAATGATTACCCGTTTATCTCCGGGAAGAAGGGCCCGCCAGTCTACATTACCAACTTCAAGTTACAGAAAGTCGACTATAACCATCTTGGGACGGATATTTTCGATATTAAGAGTAAGTGATCTCTGCCGTCTCGTGCGGGCTGATGTTCTCACCCTGGCCCTCTCCCACCGGGAGAGGGTTCCCCAGTAATTTCAAAACAGAAGCAATAACGTTGCCTCAGAAGAACTGAAGGCTTTCAGCGATGCCTCGGTCCGGCTGTAAATCGCTGAGGCGTTTCCTGTAGGCCGGGGCGAGGCGCAGGGATGCGCCGAGAGGGCGGGCTTTACAGGGATGTTACCTCCGCCCGTCCCCGATAAGCCGGAAGGAATAAGCCGAGGGCACCGCGAAGCGGCGATTTACCGCCGGAAGCCCGGGTCGCCAGGGTGGTGGCGACTGAGCCACCCTGGCACGTTCACCGGTCATGTCGTGACAGAGTAGCAGGGAACATAAAGTGAACGGAATGACCACCAGAGTCGTATGTTCCCCCTCACCCCAGCCCTCTCCCACAAGGGAGAGGGAGCCGTCTGTGCAGGCATTATTTTGTGGGGAACCCTCTCCCATGGGGATATGTTACAAACAAAAAAATCCGCCTCAAAGGGCGGATTTTTTACTGGCTCACCGAAGTGATTAGAAGCGGTAACCTACGCCCGCGATCCAGGTGCCAACGTCAACGTTGCGGATACGGCTCTGCTCATAGGAGAAGTCCAGAGCAACGTTTTCGATTGGGTTGAACTGCATACCAGCGCCATAAGAGAAACCGTAGTCGCTGTTGCTTGCAGTACGGTTCAGACCTTCGTTTTCGGTCTGCTGGAATTTACCGTAGCCAACACCTACAACACCGTAGATGCTTGCCCAGTCATTCAGGCGGTAAGCAGGACCCGCGGTGATGCCGTAGTACTGACCTTTATTGTAAGAGCCATTTTCAGTACGATCTTTCTCGGTGTAAGTGAAAGAACCGATCACACCCAGCGGGTTGTTGTCTTGCTCGTAACGGTACTTCAGGTTGAAACCGTTGGTTTTGTTCATCACGCCCTGCATATCGCTCTGAGCGTAACCACCAGTTACAGTAGAAGTTGCCGCTACAGCGGTACCTGCGGAAACAGCCAGAACAGCTGCCAGTGCTGAAAGACATGCAATTTTTTTCATAACCACCTCAAATGTGCTTCAAGTAAGTCCGTAAGTTTTAAATATATCAAAAAATTCTGTGAAACTCTTTGTCATTCACGATGTCTAATGCGACCTTTCCTGTAACAGAACATTTCCAGCACAAGCTATCTCGTTAAAATAACACCAGATTTTCACCGGTAAATGCTAATAGTGCGCGTCATCGCCATTTAGTTCATCCAGATTATTCCTAATCTTTCAGGCGATAAAAGCATCAACGTTTCCTCATTTTACGGATTTTCCCTGGATTTTTTTCAACAGTAGCTCAACCGTTGCAGCTTATTTCCATTACACTGCGACTTTTACCTCTTTTGACATAAATTGACAGGAGAAAGGATGCCTGGTTTACCCCGTAAATCATCGGTCTGGATGCCGGTGGCAGTCATACTCATCGCGATGATGTCCATACAAAGCGGCGCATCGCTGGCAAAATCGCTCTTCCCGCTGGTGGGTGCGCCGGGCGTCACGGCGCTGCGTATCGCGTTAGGCACCCTGATCCTCGTGGTTATCTTTAAACCCTGGCGGCTGCGTTTTAAAAAGGAGCAGCGACTGCCCCTGCTCTTTTATGGGCTGGCGCTGGGAGGGATGAACTACATGTTCTACCTCTCTATTCAGACCATCCCGCTGGGGATCGCGGTTGCGCTTGAATTTACCGGCCCGCTGGCGGTTGCCCTCTTCTCTTCGCGTCGTCCGGTAGACTTTATCTGGGTCATACTGGCCGTGCTGGGGCTATGGTTCCTGCTGCCGCTTGGTCAAAGCGTTTCACAAGTCGATCTGACAGGGGCTGCTCTGGCGCTGGGCGCGGGGGCATGCTGGGCGGTGTATATTCTCACTGGCCAGCGTGCGGGCGAAGAGCACGGCCCCGCGACGGTCGCCTTAGGCTCGCTGATTGCCGCCATCATTTTTGTCCCGATCGGAATGGCACAAGCCACGGACTCCATATGGCAATGGTCAATCCTGCCGGTTGGGCTGGCGGTTGCCATTCTCTCCACCGCGCTTCCCTACTCTCTGGAGATGATTGCCCTGACGCGTCTGCCCACACGCATTTTTGGTACGCTCATGAGCATGGAGCCCGCGCTGGCTGCCATATCAGGAATGATTTTCCTCGGGGAAACCCTGACCCTGGTGCAAACGCTGGCGCTCTGTTCAATTATCGCGGCGTCAATGGGCTCCACGCTGACCATGCGCCCGGAACCAAAAGTTCAAAAAATTGACCTTAACTAAGCCTTAAATTCTGCATGGCTTACCCGCCATGCAGAATATACCTCTCATCAGAGCTTCAAATAATTTCTTACAAACTCTGTTATATTGCCAAAATATTTCACCTGCCCGCCTTGTCAGGAGAGGAATTAAGATTGATCTGCATCAATTTATATAAACCCCTTTAATTTCAATGCACTGGCAATACACCACACCTTTTCACTATTAAACCAATAGGCAGAGCCAAACCGCAGACAATAAATCCGGTGCTATACTTAGTTCCGTAATTACCTGGGACACAAACATCAAGAGGATATGAGATTATGAGTACCGCTAAACTGGTGAAAACGAAAGCGTCTAATCTGCTTTATACCCGTAACGATGTATCGGATAGCGATAAAAAAGCGACCATTGAGCTGCTGAATCGCCAGGTGGTCCAGTTCATCGATCTTTCGCTGATCACCAAACAGGCCCACTGGAATATGCGCGGTGCAAACTTTATTGCCGTTCATGAAATGCTGGATGGCTTCCGCACAGCACTGGTGACTCACCTGGATACCATGGCCGAGCGCGCCGTTCAGCTGGGCGGTGTGGCACTGGGTACCACACAGGTGATCAACAGCAAAACGCCACTGAAAAGCTATCCGCTGGATATCCATACCGTTCAGGATCACCTGAAAGAGCTGGCGGACCGTTACGCGATTGTGGCGAACGATGTGCGTAAAGCGATTGGCGAAGCAAAAGATGAAGACACCGCTGATATCTTCACTGCCGCGTCACGCGACCTGGATCAGTTCCTGTGGTTCATTGAATCCAACATCGAATAATCCCTGCGGATTGTCTGAATAACCCTCGCCCCTGGCGGGGGTTTTGCACATTTATGGTGCGCACTTTTGCCCGCAACGGCCGCAAAAGTGAATAAAATGTAATAATCACCTCACACAACCGTTAACGGAAGATTGTTTTTTCTTCAGATTCTGCGCTAAATATCCCCTTGTCAGAAGGCCTTAACGACGCGCACCAAAACGGTGCTCCATTCTGGTGCAACCTGACAGAATTGCCACGCTTTTTGTGCAATGCGTGACATCATCCCCTTTGCAAAACAACAGCTTGTAAAACTGGCATGATTTTTTCATTGTGCCAGAGGTTCTCGCAGGGGATCGCCCCGTGGATATAAAAGGAAATGCTATGAAGTCTGTATTAAAAGTTTCACTGGCTGCACTTACCCTGGCGTTTGCGGTGTCCTCGCAGGCTGCCGACAAACTGGTTGTAGCGACTGACACGGCGTTCGTACCGTTTGAATTCAAACAGGGTGATAAATACGTTGGTTTTGACGTGGATCTGTGGGCCGCTGTCGCAAAAGAACTCAAACTGGATTACACCCTGAAGCCAATGGATTTCAGCGGCATTATCCCGGCACTGCAAACTAAAAACGTTGACCTGGCGCTGGCAGGCATCACCATTACCGAAGAGCGTAAAAAAGCGATCGACTTCTCTGACGGCTACTACAAAAGCGGCCTGCTGGTGATGGTGAAAGCGGATAACAACGACGTGAAAAGCGTGAAAGATCTCGACGGTAAAGTGGTCGCCGTGAAGAGCGGCACCGGTTCCGTTGATTACGCGAAAGCCAACATCAAAACCAAAGACCTGCGTCAGTTCCCGAACATCGACAACGCTTACATGGAACTGGGCACCAACCGCGCTGACGCGGTGCTGCACGACACGCCTAACATCCTTTACTTCATCAAAACCGCCGGTAACGGCAAGTTCAAAGCCGTAGGCGACTCTCTGGAAGCGCAGCAGTACGGTATCGCGTTCCCGAAAGGCAGCGATGACCTGCGTAACAAAGTGAACGGCGCGCTGAAAACACTGAAAGAGAACGGCACTTATAACGAAATCTACAAAAAATGGTTCGGTAGCGAGCCTAAATAATTTCACCTGACTTCAGGTTTGTAACGCCCGGTGGCGCTCCCGCTTACCGGGCCTACGTTTTTTGTTTTTCACCACGGTATACAGGAATACATCATGCAGTTTGACTGGAGCGCCATCTGGCCTGCCATTCCTCTCTTGCTTGAAGGCGCTAAAATGACCTTGTGGATTTCGGTCCTCGGTCTGGTTGGCGGGTTGATTATCGGTCTTGTCGCCGGTTTCGCCCGCACCTACGGCGGCTGGATTGCAAACCACATCGCACTGGTTTTCATCGAAGTGATCCGCGGCACCCCTATTGTGGTGCAGGTCATGTTCATCTACTTTGCCCTGCCGATGGCCTTCACGGACCTGCGCATTGACCCGTTCAGCGCCGCCGTTGTCACCATTATGATCAACTCCGGCGCCTACATTGCGGAAATCACCCGCGGCGCGGTACTGTCGATTCATAAAGGCTTCAGCGAAGCCGGTCTGGCGTTAGGTCTTTCCCGTCGCGAAACCATCCGCCACGTGATCCTGCCGCTGGCGTTGCGCCGCATGCTGCCGCCGCTGGGTAACCAGTGGATCATCAGCATTAAAGACACCTCGCTGTTCATTGTTATCGGCGTGGCCGAGCTGACCCGTCAGGGCCAGGAGATCATCGCGGGCAACTTCCGCGCGCTGGAAATCTGGAGTGCGGTCGCCGTTGTTTATTTGATTATCACGCTTGTCCTGAGCTTTGTTCTGCGTCGTCTTGAAAGAAGGATGAAAATCCTGTGATTGAATTTAAAAACGTTTCCAAGCACTTTGGCCCAACCCAGGTGCTGCACAATATCGATTTGAACATCAGGCAGGGTGAAGTGGTGGTGATCATCGGGCCGTCCGGTTCCGGTAAATCCACCCTGCTGCGCTGCATTAACAAGCTTGAGGAGATCACCAGCGGCGATCTGATCGTCGATGGCCTGAAGGTTAACGATCCGAAAGTGGACGAGCGCCTGATCCGCCAGGAAGCGGGCATGGTGTTCCAGCAGTTCTACCTGTTCCCGCACCTGACGGCGCTGGAAAACGTGATGTTCGGTCCTCTGCGCGTGCGCGGGGCCAGCAAAGCGGCAGCGGAAGCGCTGGCAAAAGATCTGCTGGCGAAGGTTGGTCTGGCGGAGCGTGCCCACCACTATCCGTCCGAGCTGTCCGGTGGCCAGCAGCAGCGCGTGGCAATTGCCCGTGCGCTGGCGGTGAAGCCAAAGCTGATGCTGTTTGATGAGCCTACGTCCGCGCTCGACCCGGAGCTGCGTCACGAAGTGCTGAAAGTGATGCAGGATCTGGCGGAAGAAGGCATGACGATGGTGATCGTGACCCACGAAATCGGCTTTGCCGAAAAAGTGGCGTCCCGTCTGATCTTCATTGATAAGGGTCGTATCGCGGAAGACGGTGATCCGCAGGCGCTGATTGCGAACCCACCAAGCCAGCGCCTCCAGGAGTTCCTGCAACACGTCTCCTGATAGCCATACACAGAGCCGGGCATGCCCGGCTTTTTTACGCCGGATTGTTCCCAAAACCTCCCCTCCGCTTCCCGCGCTCTATACTTATCATTTTGCACGATATTTTTGTCGGAGGACGCCGTGCCGTGGATCCTGTTGCTACTGTTAAGCCTGTTCAGCGCGCCATCACTTGCTGTAACCCTTCCCGGCGTCACCACCGGCGCCACCGCCACCCAGCAAAATGCGCCGCCAGAACCCGACGCTGAACAGAAAAAAGCCGCCTACGGCGCGCTTGCCGACGTGCTTGAAAACGACACGTCCCGGCAGGAGTTGATCAATCAGCTGAGAAAGGTGGCCGCCACGCCGCCTCAGGATCCGGTTCCCGCTATTGCGCCGCCGGAAGCCGAAGAAGAAAAAACGGTACTGGAAAACGTCACCGACATCAGTCGCCGCTACGGGGAAGCCCTGTCGTCGCGTTTTGCCCAGCTCTTTCGCAACCTGGTTGGCACCTCCCATAAGCCTTTTAATCCTCACACCTTTTCCGCCGCCGCCACCCAGTTTGCTATTCTGGCCGGTGCCGTATTCATTTTTTACTGGCTGTTGCGCCTGTCAGTCTGGCCGCTTTACCGGAAGATGGGTCAGTGGGGACGTAAAAAGAATCAGCATAAAAGCAGCTGGCTGCATCTTCCGGCAATGATTACCGGAGCCTTTATTATCGATTTACTGCTGCTGGCCCTGACGCTGTTTGTCGGCCAGATGCTGGCCGACCGTCTTAATACGGGAAACAAAACCATCGCGTTTCAGCAGGGGTTGTTCCTCAATGCGTTTGCCCTGATTGAGTTCTTTAAGGCCCTTCTGCGGTTGATCTTCTGCCCGCGCGTGCCGGACCTTCGCCCCTTCGCCATTTCGGATCAGAGCGCCAAATACTGGGCGGTGCGACTCAGCGTGCTGAGCGGGTTGATCGGCTATGGCCTGCTGGTTGCCGTACCCATTATTTCCAACCAGGTTAACGTGCAGTTCGGGGCGCTGGCTAACGTGCTGATCATGCTCTGCATTACCGTCTGGGCGCTTTACCTTATCTTTCACAATAAAAAAGCGATTACCGACAGTCTGCTGCACCTGGCCGATCGCTCCCTCTCCTTTTTCAGCCTCTTTATTCGCGCCTTTGCGCTGGTGTGGCACTGGCTGGCCAGCGCCTATTTTATTGTGCTCTGTTTCTTCTCCCTCTTCGACCCGGGTAACAGCCTGAAATTTATGATGGGGGCGACGTTCAAAAGCCTGGCGATCATCGGCATCGCGGCCTTTGTCTCGGGCCTGCTCTCCCGCTGGCTGTCGAAAACAATCACTCTCTCGCCGCTGGTGCAGCGTAATTACCCGGAACTGCAAAAGCGGGTGAACGGCTGGATGACGGTGTCCCTGAAAGTGGCGCGTATTCTGACGGTCTGCGTGGCAATTATGCTGCTGCTGAACGCGTGGAGTCTGTTTGATTTCTGGAACTGGCTGCATAACGGCGCGGGGGAAAAGACCGTTGATATTCTTATTCGCATCGCGCTGATCCTGTTCTTCTCCGCCGTCGGCTGGACGCTGCTGGCAAGCCTTATCGAAAACCGTCTGGTGTCGGATGTCCACGGCAGACCGTTGCCGAGCGCCCGCGCCCGCACGCTGCTGACCCTGTGCCGCAATGCGCTGGCGGTGATTATCAGTACCATCACCATCATGATTGTGTTGTCGGAAATCGGCGTGAATATCGCCCCGCTGCTGGCGGGCGCCGGTGCTCTGGGGCTGGCGATCTCCTTTGGTTCGCAGACGCTGGTGAAGGACATTATCACCGGTATTTTTATCCAGTTTGAGAACGGGATGAACACCGGGGATCTGGTGACCATCGGACCGCTCACCGGCACGGTGGAACGCATGTCCATTCGCTCCGTCGGCGTGCGTCAGGATACCGGCGCGTACCACATCATTCCGTGGTCATCGATCACCACCTTTGCCAACTTTGTGCGCGGCATTGGTTCGGTGGTGGCGAATTACGATGTCGATCGTCACGAGGATGCCGATAAGGCGAAACAGGCGCTGCGGGATGCGGTGAGCGAGCTGATGGAGATGGAGGATATTCGCGGGCTGGTCATTGGTGAGCCGTCGTTTGCGGGCATCGTCGGGCTGACGAACACCGCCTTTACCCTGCGCGTGTCGTTCACCACCCAGCCGCTAAAACAGTGGACGGTGCGCTTCGCTCTCGACAGCATGGTGAAGAAGCACTTCGATCTGGCGAACGTGAGAGCGCCGGTGCAGACGTATCAGGTATTGTCGCCGCCCGCTTCGCCGCTCCCTCCGCAGGAGCCGACGCTGTAGCCGAGCCGGGTGGCGGCTTCGCCTTACCCGGCCTGCGATGAGGTGCTATTTGCGGCGTTTGTTATCGTCCATAAAGGTCCAGGCAATAAAGCGGCTCTGCTTCTGGCCCTGCGCCATCTCTTTTTTGACCACTTTCACCGCGCCGACGTCGGTCAGGGCGCGGTAAAGCGGCGGCAGGTTATCGCCACGGGAGACCAGCGTGGTAAACCATTTCACCTGACGACCGAAGCCCTTACTCTCGGCAATCATGCGCAAAATAAAGGCCACTTCCCCGCCCTCGCACCACAGCTCCTGCTGCTGGCCGCCAAAGTTCAGCGCGCCATCTTCAGCCTGGCCCAGGTTACGCCGCTTGCGTTCACTTCCCGCGCGCGCGGAGGCGGCGGAATCGTGGAACGGCGGGTTGCACAGGGTGGCATCATAGTGTTCGTTCTTATGAATGATGCCGTTGAAAATAGCCGCCGCATCCTTCTGACGACGCAGACGAACGGCCCGGCTTAACCCCGGGTTGGCGTTGATAATGGCCTGCGCGCTGGCGAAGGCCTCGGCACCCGTCTCGCTGCCGGTAAACCGCCACTGATACTCATGTGCGCCAATCAGGGGATAGATCAGGTTCGCGCCGGTCCCGATATCAAGCACGGTAGCCTGTTTCGGCACCACGCCGCCATTGTCATCTGCCAGCAGATCGGCAAGGTGATGGACGTAATCCGCACGGCCTGGCACCGGAGGGCAGAGAAAACCCTCCGGGATGTCCCAGTGCGTAACGCCATAAAAATGGGCCAGCAGCGCTTTGTTCAGCGTTTTCACCGCCAGCGGATCGGCAAAGTTTACCGAGGGTTCACCGGCTGGGGTCTGAACGATAAAATCCAGCAACGCAGGGCAGCTCTGGCACAGGGCTTTCATGTCGTAGCGGCTACGATGGCGGTTACGCGGGTGCAATCCCGGCTTTTGGGAAGTCATGGCATTCTCCTTTAAACAGCCGCGTAAGATACCCCGTGACGGCGCGGGGGTAAATATCTGTCTGCACTGTACAAAAAACAGACGAAAATCAGCAATTTGTATGTCTATGATCTGTCAGCACATTGTCAGTATTTATCGTTCAAAAAATAAGCAGATCATCATCAAATTTTTGCGCTAAATCACATTCGTCAGGCTTCTAAACTTAAGAGGAATCACCTGTTGTTTCCCCTGAGGATGTGATTATGAAAAAGTATCTGACCTTAATTATTGCGGGTGCGCTGGCAGGCGCGTCGTTCTCTGCCTGGTCCGTTCAACCCCTGACCGACAGCACCGATACCAGCCAGCTACGCGCGGCCGGGACGGTCTCAGTCAGCCGGGCAAGCAACCTTGATGACCTTCAGGACAAGCTGGCCGAAAAAGCCCGTCAGGAAGGAGCGAAAGGCTTCGTGGTGAACGCTGCCGGTGGCGATAATCATATGTACGGCACCGCGACCATCTATAAATAACGCCCTCTTTTCCCACACTGCATCTGCCAGGCAGATGCAGTTCTCATTTCCTTCCTTCACCTTGACTGTGCGTTTTTTAACCCCATATTGAGAGGTATGGCTTAAACAGATCAGGAGAACATGATGGCTTCCGGCTGGGCGAATGACGACGCCGTTAACGAACAGATCAACAGTACTATTGAAGATGCGGTTTCCCGTGCTCGCGGTGAAATTCCGCGCGGCGAAAGTTTAACGGAATGCGAAGAGTGCGGGGAGCCTATTCCTGAGGCCCGGCGTAAAGCCATTCCCGGCGTACGGCTATGCATCGCCTGTCAGCAGGAGAAAGATTCAAAAAACTCGGCTCATTCAGGATATAATCGCAGAGGATCGAAAGACAGCCAGTTACGTTGACTTTCCTTTACCGTAGTTAACCGCGCCAGCAGTTTACTTTACGCTCACGACTTTTAGCGAAACGCGTAGCAAAACGTGCCCTTCTCACTGCTTCTGTAAAGCGCATCCACAAGAAGTGTCAATTGCGCTTCTGAATTTATTAATAATCAATAAGTTATTTGTCATTCAATTTTTTTGAGCAACCACGTCAATTCTCTTCGATTTTATCTTCCGCTGAAAACCGTGATACTTATCACATCGACGGAACATCGTCCCCTTAACAGAATAACCTGCGAGAATTGACCTATGAAAACCATCAAATATGCTGTTGCCGCTGTTGCCCTGTCCGCTCTGTCTTTCGGCGCTTTCGCTGTAGAGCCTGTCTCCTCTACTCAGGCACAGGATCTGAACAAAATCGGGGTGGTGAGTGCTGAAGGCGCGACCACGCTGGACGGTCTGGAAGCCAAACTGGCTGAAAAAGCTGCCGCTGCTGGCGCAAGTGGATACACCATTACCTCCACTAACGGTAATAACAAGCTCAGCGGTACTGCGGTTATCTACAAGTAATCGAACACATTATGCTCCACCCTCGCCATACCCTCTGGTGAGATGCTCCAACCCTCATTGACCCTGTTGTTGTTACCCTTGTTTGCCCGTCCGCCACTGGACGGGCTTTTTTTTGCTTAAAACGACTGGGCCACGCGCTGCAACCCGGCGTCCACAGACTCCACTTCCCCTGCCGCCAGCAGACAGCAGGCCATTTGCAGCTTGATTGACTGCGGAACCGGCACCTTTCCGGCCAGACACTGCACTATCCAGTGCGCGGTGACCTGCGGATCTTTCGACTCAGGCAGGATCACATCGCTGTTCTCTTCCCCACGTTCGAGCACGACCCGCGTTCCGGCAGGCTCAATCAGCATCAGCTGTGGACAACGCTGCGGGTTGGCGTACACCTCCCCTTCCGTCCCGTGCATCAGCAACGCCCGCCCGCCGATTTCGGCAAAGAATTGTCCAACGCGCGTCACGTACTCCGGATGGGAGACGCTGGAAAGGCGCAGCGCGGCGTCTTCGGCAAACGGCGTCGCCAGCTTCGCGAGGGTGTGAGCGCTGTTACGTACCCCCATGCGCCAGCGCATATCCAGCTGCTTTTCCAGCGGCGGGCAGAGCGCACGCACGGGAATATAGACCGGCTGGTTCCCCTCCAGTTTCGCCTGCGCCTGACCAGCATGGAGAGTGGGTTCGATGCCTAATAATTCCAGAATGGTTTCTGTCAGCACGCGCGTCGGATCTTCGCTCACGCCATGCACCACCACCGGGAAACCGAGTTTCTGCAACAGAATTGCCAGCAGCGGCGTGAGGTTTGCCTGCTTACGCGCGCCATTGTAGGTCGGGATCACAATCGGCATCGGCTTCGTGACGGGCGGGGTTAAACGCATCGTCTGCGCCTGCATGGCCTCGTAAAAACCACGCATCTCCGCCTCGCCTTCCCCTTTGATGCGCAGCGCAATCAGAATGCCGCCCATTTCCAGCTCCGGCACGTCGCCATTCAGCATATGCGTGTACAACGCACGGGCCGTCTCCTGGTCCAGATCCCGGGCATGGTTTTTCCCACGCCCTACCTCTTTGATAATTTTGCGGTAATCCACGACATTTCTCCTGACAGCATCATCTTGTTAACAATATAGCCCGATGAACACGCCCCCGATAGTGTTTTGTGATCAATATCAACCCGCTGTTTTCAGCTAAAAAAAATAAACTCAAGTACTTTTTGCATTATTTGTGATTGGGACAAAAGATTCGTGCTCGCCTTTTTTTTGATTAAATAAACATCTGAAAGTCATTAAAGGCCAACGGTGAAAACGTCAAGGCAACGTTTTTGCCAGAAACAAATCAGGATTTACTATGAACAAGGTTGCATTAGGGTTATTTATTGCCGCAACGGTGGGATGTTCTGCATCCGCATTTGCGGCAACCAACGGCGAAGGCCAGATCAATTTTACCGGCGAAATTATCGATTCTGCCTGTCAGGTCGTGAATGGATTAAGTAATCCATTAAACGTTGAGTTGGGTAAAGTGTCAAAAACGGTCTTTACGGGTGCCGGTTCGACCAGCACATTAACGAAGTTTAATATTGAGTTAACGAATTGCCCGGAAACGGTGACCTCCGCAGCGATTAACTTTGGCGGTACGCCGGATGTTAATAACAACACTGCGCTGGCAATCACGCCAGATACAGATGCTGCGACCGGTGTGGCCATCCAACTGGTTGACGCTTCCGGACAACCTGTCAGCCTGTATACGCCTTCGAAGGAATATCCGTTAACCTCCGGTACGGCGGTTAACGATCTGGAGTTCGGCGCGCGTTATATTCAGACCCAGGCAGCCATTACCGCAGGTCCTGCCAACTCGGTATCGACCTTCACCGTTATTTATAACTGATCTTATCAATCCCGGGATATTAATGCTTTTGCGGGCATTAATATCTCGTCTATTTATTGAGAAATCTTTATGCGCCACGGTTATTTACTAAGCACTCTTTTACTGGTAGCAGCCTCGGCACATGCGGGGGTCATTATTAATGGTACCCGTCTGGTCTATCAGGGAGATAAAAAGGAATCATCTCTTGGTCTTTCAAACCCAGATACGACGGATTATCTGGTACAGTCCTGGGTCGATTCTGGCAGTAAAAATCCGGCCAAAGCCCCGTTCCTGATCACTCCGCCGCTTTTCCGTCTGGATGCGAAAGAGGATAACGTCCTGCGCGTGGTGCGTACGGGTGGAAATTTACCGGAAGACAGGGAATCCCTGTACTGGTTGAATATTAAAGCGATCCCGTCTTCAAAGCACGTTGAAGGCATGAATACGCTGCAAATTGCCATTAATACCCGCATTAAATTGCTGTATCGCCCGTCTGCGGTAAAAGGCAAACCGGACGATGTGGCCGATCAACTTGAATGGCGTCGTGAAGGTAACGACTTAGTGGTGAATAACCCCACGCCTTTCTATATGAATTTCCAGACCGTCACGCTGAATGGTCAGAAAGTCACAAAAGCGACCTGGGCCGTACCAAAAACCGAAACGCATTTTGCTTTACCGGGCAACGTCGGAGGCTCGACCGTCGCGTATTCCATTATTACTGATTACGGCAGCGTCAGCCATACCTGGTCGAAGTCCGTTCATTAATAATATATCCCTGTCATAAGATGATCATGTACAGCCATAAAAAGCCGTTCACTTGCCGATTTTCGTCATTACTGGTCATTCTTTGTGGCCTGGTAATGGCGATCTTTGCGCAGCAGGTTTTGGCGGATGATTATTTTAACCCTGCCCTGCTGGATATTGATAATCCGCAGCAGGGCATGACCGACCTGTCTGTCTATGAAAAAGGACCGGGCCAGGCGCCGGGTAAATATCAGGTCGCGGTGTTTATCAATAACGCGAAAATTGATACCCGCGACGTTACCTTTTCATTAGTGAAAGATGCCGAGGGCACCAGCACGCTTCAGCCCTGCTTTAGCCTGGAAGATTTAAAAAGCCTCGGTATCAAAACCCAGAAATACCCGCAGCTGATGGCAAAAGGCCAGTGTGCCGATTTAAGCGCTATTCCTGCGGCTTCCGCGACCTTTCGCGTGCGCAATCAGCAGCTACTACTGAGCATTCCTCAATCGGCGCTGGGCCAGGTGCCTCGCGGTTACATCGACCCGAAAGAGTTTGACGAAGGGATCAACGCAGGCCTGCTTAACTACAGCGCAAATGCCAGCCAAAGCCATGCACGCCAGCAGGGGGAGCAGGATAACAGCAGCCAGTACGTCAACCTGCGTCCTGGTTTGAACATTGGAGCCTGGCGGGTACGTAACTATTCCACCTGGAATCGCAGCACTACGGGTAACGAGGAGGAGCACAAATTCACCTCCGTTTATACCTATGCGCAACGCGATATTGTGGCGATGAAAAGCGACCTCACCGTTGGCCAAAGCACCTCGCCTTCCGACGTTTTTGACAGCGTGCCCTACACCGGCATAGAGCTGAAATCCGATAACGACATGCTGCCGGACAGTCAGAAAGGCTATGCCCCCATTATTCGCGGCACCGCCCACAGCAACGCGCTGGTAATGGTCCGCCAGAACGGTTACGTCATTTATCAGAACACGGTTGCACCGGGCGCGTTCGAAATTAACGACCTCTACCCTACCGGCAGCAGCGGCGATCTCCAGGTCACGGTGAAAGAAACCGACGGCAGCGAAAGCCATTTCGTCGTGCCCTATGCCTCCGTGCCGGTGTTGCAGCGTGAAAAAAATCTGCGCTACAGCGTTACCGCCGGGCGGTATCGCGCTTATGACAAAGATGTTGAAAAGACGCCGTTTGCCCAAGGGAGCGCCATCTATGGTTTACCCTACGGCTTCACCGCGTATGGTGGCCTTCAGCAGAGTAGCCATTACCAGTCGCAGGCAATAGGTGCCGGGAAAAACATGGGCGATCTGGGAGCGTTCTCCATCGACGTGACCCGCGCCAAAGCCCTGCTGAAAAAACAGCAGGCGAGTACAGGGCAATCGTGGCGCGTACGCTACAGCAAAGATTTCGCCGGTTCGGGCACCAACTTTACGCTTGCGGGCTATCGCTATAACAGCAAGGGGTTTTACACCCTGGACGACACTATGGAGTCGTATACCCATTCCGACGACTGGTCTGCGCCCCAGCAGCGCCGCGCCCGTACCGAAGCAACTATCGACCAGACGCTGCCGGAAGGCTGGGGGTCCGTCACGCTGAGCATGGTGAAGGAAACCTACTGGAGCCAGAACCAGGACATGACGTCCATGAGCGTCAGCTACAACAACAGCTGGCACGGCGTAAGCTACAGCCTCAGCTACAGCATGAACAAAAACACCCAGGACAGCGATGAAGACGGTAATGAGGTCACGAACGACAACCAGTTCTCGCTGAGCGTTTCGGTACCGCTGGATCGCTGGATGCATAACACCTGGGCCACGTACAACCTGAACAACACCAAAGACGGCACCACCCAGAACATCGGCCTGAACGGTACGGCCCTGAAAGAAGACAACCTTAACTGGAATATTCAGGAAGGGCTAAGCACCACGGGGAGTGGTAATTCAACCAGCCTGAGCGCCGACTACAAATCGACCTATGGCGAAGTGAACGCAGGAGTCAGTCAGGATCAGCATCAGCAAACCCTGAACGTGGGTGTGCAGGGCGGCGTGATTGCCCATGCGAATGGCATCACGCTGAGCCAGCCGCTGGGTGAGACGATCGCGCTGGTGAAAGCCCCGGGAACGCACGGGACGCACATCGCGAACCAGACGGGCGTCGAAACTGACTTCCGCGGCTATACCGCCGTGCCGTACGTGACCGCCTATCGTCATAACACCATTGCGCTGGATACCGAAACGCTGCCGGACGACGCCGACGTCACCCACGCCGCGCAGATCGTGACCCCAACCCGCGGCGCCGTGGTACGCGCCAGCTTTAATACCCGCGTGGGCAATCGCGTACTGATGACGCTCACGCAAAACGGAAAACCGCTGCCCTTCGGCGCAACGGTTACCACGGACGATAAGGACAGCGAATTTATTGTCGGGAATGACGGCCAGACCTACCTCTTGGGTCTGCCACAGCAAGGGCATCTCAATGTCTCCTGGGGACAGGAGGCAAGCGAGCACTGCGTCGCTGACTATGCCCTCACGGATGAGAAAGCGAAATCCAGCATCATTAACGCTGCCGCGCAGTGTCACTGATTACCGAGCAGGCAAAACATTATGCAAATGATTAAACAGTGCTTTTTCTTACTGATCCTGGGGACCGCGGCGTTATTTATGCCGCATGCGAAGGCGACCTGCACGACGCCGGATCTCCCCAAAATGATCAACGTGGCATCCATTTCTGTCCCGACGACGCTGGCCGTTGGCGCAACCATCCCCGGTACAGAGCAGAGCGTTCACGTTGCCGGGCATTGCGATCAGAGTAACGACAGCGGTCTGGAAATCGTTTCCTGCTACTACGGCACCGGCTCGGAAATTCCCGGGCTCAGGGGCGTATACGATTCCGGCGTACCGGGCATTGGAGTCGCGCTGATGAACGATCAGGGTCAGCGTATCAGCGGCGCAGGCGGCATAGAGTGCGATTCCCGCGGCACCCCCGTTGGCTACGTCTCTACCGATGGTACCCAGTCTTTTAATTTTGAGGTCACGCTTGAACTGGTGAAAACAAGTGACACCGTGACATCCGGCACGCTGGTGCAGTCTCAGACCGAATTCGGCATTGGCGTTTTCGGCCATGAAGGGATTGGTAACCCTAACCACATCGCCTATTCAGGTAACGTCATTCTGCATCAGGTTACCTGCTCCGTTTCGCCGAAAAACCTCACCGTTAATTTGGGCGATTTTCCCGTCAGTGATTTTATGAGTGTGGGTTATCTCTCCAGCCCCGCTCAAAATTTTAATGTCAGCGTTAACTGCGATACAACCGTACAGCCTGAGTTAAAAATCACCAGTGCTAACGGGTATGAAACCGCATTTGATGGGGTGCTTAAGCTCACGAAGCAGACAGGGATGGCAACCGGCGTCGGGGTGAGAATGTTGTTTGATGACCATATTGCCACCTTTGACACCTACGTCACTACCCAACGACAGGCCGTGGCCAATGAAACGCTGGAAATCCCCTTTCAGGTTCGATACGAGCAGAGCGGTGATGTCGTGACGCCCGGCCCCGCCAACACCGTTGCAACCATTACTCTCGCCTATAAGTGACCAACATGAAAAAGACAATCGCATTGCTGGCGCTGGGCTTAATGACCCAGGCCCATGCAGAGGACATTCAGATCCAGATGACGGGAAATATTTACGCCAATACCTGCATCATCGACACCGCCAGCAGAAATTTGACGGTGGATCTGGGTCGGGCAGTTTTAAAGACGTGGGCGATACCGGCGAGTGGAAAGATTTCTCGCTGTCGGTATCACATTGTCCGGCGACGCTCGCGCTCGCCACCGCATTTTTCTACGGTCAGCCAGACAACACTCATCCGACAAAATTTGCCAATACCGGCACCGCAAAGGGGCTGGCGCTGGAGCTGGCAGATCGTCAGGACAAAATATTAATCGCCCCGCAGGCGGCATTTAACGCCGCCATTAATCCGAGTGACCATACCGCCACGTTTCCGTTGTCCGCACGCTATTACGCCACCGCCATGCCCGTCACGGCTGGCACCTTCAGCAGCGTTGTGCAGGTGACATTCACTTACCAGTAGGAGCGCGCCTCTTAGCATGGATGCTTTTTCGACGCCCGGCAGACCGTTTAGCCGGGCGTTTTTTTACCTCCGGCACGTCCGGCTGCTCAATCGGGAACACCGGCAGCGCATTCAGCAGCCGTTGACCATAGTTTTTGGTGAGCAGACGTTTATCGTAAATCACCACCTCGCCCCAGCAGCCGTGGCTACGAATCAGTCGTCCCACCTGCTGGATCAGGTTAAACGACGCCGCAGGCAGGCTTTGCACCTCAAACGGATAGCGGTTAAGGCTTTTCAGCCACTCGCCTTCGGTGATCACCACCGGGCTGTCGATGGGCGGGAAGGCGATTTTATGGATGTGCACCTGCGTCAGGTAGTCACCTTTCAGATCCAGACCTTCCGCAAAAGACTGTAACCCCACCAGCACGCTGCGTTCGCCGTTATCAATGCGCTTACGGTGGGTTTCCACCAGGCGGTAGCGCGGCTGATCGCCCTGTACCAGCAGGAGCAGTCGCAGATCGGTCACGTGCTCAAGAAAGCGCTGCATCGCGCGCCCGCTGGCAAACAGTACCAGCATGCCGGGGTATTTTTTGCTCTCGACCTGTTCGCGGAAGTAGGCCGCCATTTCCGCAATATGCTGCTCTTCGTTGTCGATAAGCGGCTCATAGTGCATGCGCGGAATGACCAGCTTGCCCTGTTCGCAGTGGTTAAACGGCGAGTCGAGGGCCACAAAACGGTCCCCCGCTTTCTCTTTCAGGCCGCTCATCTCCTGCAACCTTGAGAAGCTGTTCAGGGAACGCAGGGTCGCTGACGTCACCACCACGTGCGGCACGCTGCGCCAGATCAGCTTTTCCAGCTGATCGGCCACGCGGATGCCTACGCAGTGGAAGAACAGGTGTACCTGTCCGTCCCGCACTTCGCGGGTGGCCCACTTCGTTACCGGCGCACCGGACGCCTGCGCCATCGAGGCCAGCCGCCAGAGCTTGCTCTGCGCCTCAAACATGCCCAGCGCACGGTTCATTTGCAGCAGAATGCGGTGCAAACGCACCACGTCATGGCTACCGGTTTTCTCGCTGAGATCGTTCAAGAACATCTCCGCCAGCCCGCGCAGCTTTTCGAGGTGCTTCGCCAGCTGCTGGCAAATCTCCATCACCTCTTCCGGAAGCTCCCCCATCGCAAAGCGGTGTTCCGCTTCCTGGGTCGCGGGAAGATACAAATTCAGAATATTATTCAGCGAGGAGATAAGGCCGTACACCTCTTCGCAGTGCTCGCTCAACCGCTCCGGGACCGCCAGCGGCGGCGTGGTTTTCGGGCGGAACTGCTCCATGCAGGTTGCCACCAGCTTGCAGAACAGATCCAGTTGCAGGCGAAACCACGGGGCGGTAATTTCCGCGCTCATCTCCAGCGCATCCCGCGCCACGTCCGGCAGATGGTGGCCTTCATCGAGCACCAGCAGCAGGTTTTTTGGCTCCGGTAGCACCGCTTCGCTCTCCAGCGCGGCCATCACCAGCGCGTGGTTTGCCACCACCACTTCCGCCTCCTGAATTTCACGCCGGGCGACAAAGAACGGGCATTCGCGGTAGTAGTGACAGTTGCGGTTCAGGCAGCTCGCTTTATCGGTGCTGAGCCTGCGCCACAGGTCGTCGCCAATCGCCTGGCTGGTGTGATCCCGCAGGCCGTCCCACCTGTAGCCGTCGAGATCGGCCTTCAGCTTTGCGCACTGCTCCTGCTCCGCCTTGTTATTTGGCGTCAGTTCGTCATCCAGAAACGCGAGCAGATCCTGCTGCGAAGGTTCACTACTGCCCAGCGCCGCCAGATTGCGCGGGCAGACGTAGCGCCCGCGACCAAAGGCGGCGGTGAACCGCAGGTCGGGGATAATTTTGCGTAAAAGGGGTAAATCTTTACTGAAGATCTGATCCTGCAAGGCGACGTTCGCGGTGCTGACCACCAGCGTTTTGTCCTCCTCCCGCGCAATGGCAATGCCGGGAATGAGGTACGACAGGGTTTTCCCGACGCCGGTTGGGGCTTCAATCGCCAGATGTCGCCCGTCGTCCCCGGCGAGCGTTTTTGCCACGTCGGCAATCATCTGCCGCTGCGGCGCTCGGGGGATAAAATCGGGGATCTGCTGTTGTAGCGCCTTATACCATGCGCCAATTTGCGCCTTGAGCGCAGCGGTTAAAGCCATTGGAAAACCTGAAATACTGTATAAACAGCCACTATTGTGGCACTTTCTTTTCGCTGCCGCAAAAAGAAAAGCCCGGCTTTACGACCGGGCTTCCAGATTACTGCGGGTTAGCAGGTTTACGCGGGCGGCGTCGGCGCTGCCCTTCCCCTGCCGGCTTCCCTTCGCCGCTGCGCCATGGGTTTTCACCGGCCGGTTTGCTGTCGTTATTACGACGCGGCGGTTTGCCCGAAGATTTCGGCGCGCCGCCTTCGGCACGACGCGGCTGCTGGCCACGACCACCACCGCCCTGACCGCGACCGCCACCCTGACGACCGTTCTGAATCGGCTCGGCTTTGATCGACGGATCCACTTCATACCCCGGGGTTTCAATACGCGGGATCTCTTTCTTCAGCAGGCGTTCAATGTCGCGCAGCAGCTTGTGCTCGTCCACGCAGACCAGAGAGAGCGCTTCGCCGGTTGCCGCCGCACGACCGGTACGGCCGATACGGTGAACGTAGTCTTCCGGCACGTTTGGCAGCTCGTAGTTCACCACATGCGGCAGCTCTTCAATATCCAGACCACGGGCGGCGATGTCGGTCGCCACCAGCACACGGATGTCGCCGGATTTGAAGTCCGCCAGCGCACGGGTACGCGCGCCCTGGCTCTTGTTACCGTGAATGGCAGCGCTGCGGATGCCGTCTTTATTCAGCTGTTCCGCCAGGTGGTTCGCACCGTGCTTAGTGCGGGTAAAGACCAGCACCTGCTGCCAGTTGCCCTGGCCGATCATCTGGGAGAGCAGTTCCCGCTTGCGCTTCTTATCAACGAAGTGAACGTGCTGCGTCACCTGTTCGGAGGCGGTGTTGCGGCGCGCGACTTCCACCTCCAGCGGGTTATGCAGCAGCTTTTCCGCCAGCGCCTTGATCTCGTCGGAGAAGGTCGCGGAGAAGAGCAGGTTCTGACGACGCGCAGGCAGTTTAGCCAGCACGCGGCGAATGTCGTGAATAAAGCCCATGTCGAGCATGCGGTCGGCTTCGTCCAGCACCAGAATTTCGATGCTATCCAGCTTCACCGCGTTCTGGTGTTCGAGATCCAGCAGACGTCCCGGCGTTGCCACCAGCACGTCCACGCCGCCGCGCAGCTTCATCATCTGCGGGTTAATGCTGACCCCGCCGAAAACCACCAGCGAACGAATGTTGAGATAGCGGCTGTACTCACGCACGTTCTCGCCAATCTGGGCCGCCAGCTCGCGGGTTGGGGTGAGGATCAGCGCACGCACCGGGCGACGGCCTTTGGCGTGCGGCTGGTTTTTCACCAGCAGCTCTAACAGCGGCAGGGTAAAGCCCGCGGTCTTACCGGTACCGGTCTGCGCGCTTGCCATCAGGTCACGGCCCTGCAAAACAGCCGGAATAGCCTGCTGCTGGATAGGGGTTGGCTCAACGTAGCCCTGCTCTGCGATGGCGCGCAGAATTTCCGGGTTCAGACCAAGGGAATCAAAAGACATAAAAACTCCGAACCGCCCCGACCATCACAGGTGTAGTTTTCAGGGAGATATAACGAATAGAAGGACAAAAACCACAATGTCGCGAAGGTGCGGAGTGTAGCAGCTTTTGTGACGTGGCGCATAAAATATCCCCGGGGATGACTCGACGGATGGGCGAATCAGGCATAATCTTAATCAATCGATTGATTAATTTTTAATGCTGCCATGAATACAACCCCAACGACAACCAAAGGTGAACAGGCGAAAAGTCAGCTTATCGCCGCCGCGCTGGCGCAGTTTGGCGAGTATGGCCTGCATGCCACCACGCGGGATATTGCCGCTCAGGCGGGACAGAATATTGCGGCCATCACCTACTATTTTGGCTCAAAAGAGGATTTATACCTCGCCTGCGCCCAGTGGATCGCGGATTTTATCGGCACCAGCTTTCGTCCTCACGTTGAAGAGGCCAGCGGGCTGCTGAGCCAGCCGACGCCGGATCGTAACGCTATCAGGCAGCTTATTCTCAATGCCTGTCACAACATGATCCGCCTGCTGACGCACGACGATACGCTGAACCTGAGCAAGTTTATCTCCCGCGAGCAGCTCTCCCCCACAGCCGCTTATCAACTGGTACACGATCAGGTGATTGCCCCGATGCACAGCCATCTGACCCGACTGATCGCCGCCTATACCGGACGGGACGCCGGTGATACCGAGACCATTTTGCATACCCACGCCCTGCTGGGCGAAGTGCTCGCCTTCCGTCTGGGGCGTGAGACCATCCTGTTACGTACGGGCTGGACACAATTCGATGAGGATAAAGCCGCGCAAATTAGCCAGGTCATTACCTGTCACGTTGATCTGATCCTGCAAGGCTTAACGCAAAGGAGCCAGAAGTCATGAAAAAACCTGTCGCCATCATTCTGGTGGTTGTTGTCTTGCTTGCTGCGGGAATCGGCGGCTGGCTGTGGTATCAGAGCCAGCAGGATCGTGGCCTGACGCTGTACGGCAACGTGGATATCCGCACCGTGAATATGAGCTTCCGCGTCGGCGGGCGGCTGGCCTCGCTGAGCGTTGACGAAGGCGATACCATCAAAGCCGGGCAGACGCTGGGGATGCTGGACAAAGCCCCGTTTGAGAACGCGCTGATGCAGGCAAAAGCAGGCGTCTCCGTCGCGCAGGCGCAGTATGACCTGATGCTGGCGGGCTATCGTGATGAAGAGATCTCCCAGGCCGCCGCTGCCGTTAAGCAGGCAAAAGCCGCCTATGACTATGCGCAGAACTTCTATAACCGTCAGCAAGGCTTATGGAAAAGCCGCACTATTTCCGCCAACGATCTGGAAAACGCGCGCTCGTCCCGCGACCAGGCGCAGGCGACGCTGAAATCGGCCCAGGATAAGTTAAGCCAGTACCGCACCGGTAACCGCGCGCAGGACATTGCCCAGGCGAAGGCCAGCCTTGAGCAGGCGCAGGCGCAGTTAGCCCAGGCGGAGCTGGACCTGCACGACACCACGTTAATTGCGCCGTCTGACGGCACGCTGATGACCCGCGCCGTGGAGCCGGGCAGCATGCTCAGCGCGGGCAGCACCGTGTTAACGCTCTCCTTAACCCGTCCGGTGTGGGTGCGCGCTTACATTGATGAGCCGAATCTTGGCCAGATGCAGCCGGGCCGCGAACTGCTGCTTTATACCGACGGTCGCCCGGACACGCCGTATCACGGCAAAGTGGGCTTCGTCTCCCCTACCGCCGAGTTTACGCCAAAAACCGTTGAAACCCCGGACCTGCGTACCGACCTGATGTACCGCCTGCGCATCATCGTCACCGACGCGGACGACGCGCTGCGTCAGGGCATGCCTGTAACCGTGACCTTAAACGACGGGGAACGACATGAATGATGCGGTTATCCAGCTCACCAATCTGGTCAAACGCTTCCCGGGAATGGCTAAACCGGCGGTCGCGCCGCTGAACTGTACGATTCAGAAAGGCTATGTGACCGGGCTGGTGGGGCCGGACGGCGCGGGTAAAACCACGCTGATGCGCATGCTGGCGGGATTGCTGAAGCCGGATGAAGGCAGCGCCAGCGTGCTTGGCCTCGATCCGATCAAAGACGACGCGGCGCTTCACGGTATGCTCGGCTATATGCCGCAGAAGTTTGGTCTGTATGAAGATCTGACCGTGATGGAAAACCTCAATCTGTATGCGGATCTGCGCAGTGTCACCGGCGAAACCCGGCAGAAAACCTTTGAGCGTCTGCTGGCGTTTACCTCCCTCGGCCCGTTCACCGACCGGCTGGCGGGCAAACTCTCCGGCGGGATGAAGCAGAAGCTGGGGCTGGCCTGCACGCTGGTGGGCGAACCGAAGGTGCTGTTGCTGGATGAACCCGGCGTGGGCGTGGACCCTATTTCCCGCCGCGAACTGTGGCAGATGGTGCACGAGCTGGCGGGCGACGGGATGCTGATCCTCTGGAGTACCTCTTACCTGGATGAAGCAGAGCAGTGCCGCGACGTGCTGCTGATGAACGAAGGGGAACTGCTCTATCAGGGTGAACCCACCGAGCTGACGCAAACCATGGCCGGGCGCAGTTTCCTGCTGCACAGCCCGCAGGAGTCCAACCGCACGCTGCTGCAACGGGTGCTGAAGCTGCCCCAGGTGAGCGACGGGATGATTCAGGGCCGTTCGGTGCGCGTGATCCTCAAAAAAGAGGCCACCGCCGATGATATCCGGCGGGCGCAGGGTATGCCTGAACTCGACATGACAGAGACCACACCGCGCTTTGAAGATGCGTTTATCGATCTGCTGGGCGGGGCGGGAACCTCGGAGTCGCCGCTTGGCGCCATCCTGCACACGGTGGAAGGTACGCCGGGCGAAACGGTGATTGAAGCGAAATCGCTCACCAAAAAATTCGGCGATTTCGCCGCCACCGATAACGTCAATTTTGCCGTGAAGCGCGGCGAGATTTTTGGCCTGCTCGGGCCGAACGGTGCGGGGAAATCCACCACCTTTAAGATGATGTGTGGCCTGCTGGTCCCTACTTCCGGCAAAGCGCTGGTGCTGGACATGGATCTGAAGGTCAGCTCCGGCAAGGCGCGCCAGCACCTGGGCTATATGGCGCAGAAGTTTTCACTCTACGGCAACCTGACGGTCGAGCAAAATCTGCGATTTTTCTCCGGCGTCTACGGCCTGCGGGGACGGGCGCAGAACGAGAAGATTCGTCGCATGTGCGACGCCTTTGGCCTGACCGATATTGCCTCACACGCGACCGACGCCCTGCCGCTTGGCTTCAAACAGCGGCTGGCGCTGGCCTGCTCGCTGATGCACGAGCCGGATATCCTGTTTCTCGATGAACCCACCTCTGGCGTGGATCCCCTCACCCGCCGCGAATTCTGGCTGCATATCAACAGCATGGTGGAAAAAGGCGTGACCGTGATGGTGACCACCCACTTCATGGATGAGGCGGAGTACTGCGACCGCATCGGGCTGGTCTATCGCGGCAAGCTGATCGCCCACGGCACGCCGGATGACCTGAAAGCGCAGGCCGCCGACGACGCACAGCCAGACCCGACCATGGAGCAGGCGTTTATCACCCTCATCCACGACTGGGATAAGGAGAATGCCCATGCGCAGTAACGCCCTTTCCTGGCGCCGGGTGCGCGCCCTGTGCATCAAAGAGACGCGGCAGATCGTGCGTGACCCCAGCAGCTGGCTGATTGCGGTGGTGATCCCCCTGCTGCTGCTGTTTATTTTTGGCTACGGCATTAACCTCGACTCCAGCAAGCTGCGGGTCGGGATCTTGCTGGAGCAGCAGAGCGAAGAGGCGCTGGATTTCACCCACGCCATGACCGGCTCGCCCTACATCGACGCCACCATCAGCGACAACCGCCAGGAACTGATCCAGAAAATGCAGGCCGGGAAAATTCGCGGCCTGATCGTCATTCCTGTCGATTTCGCCGCCAACATGGCGCGACCGGGTGCCGATGCGCCGATCCAGGTGATCACCGACGGCAGCGAGCCGAATACCG
Source organism: Enterobacter cloacae complex sp. IR5418 (assembly GCF_049238105.1). Classification (NCBI taxonomy): domain Bacteria; kingdom Pseudomonadati; phylum Pseudomonadota; class Gammaproteobacteria; order Enterobacterales; family Enterobacteriaceae; genus Enterobacter; species Enterobacter cloacae complex sp. IR5418. The sequence continues at coordinate 127,599 of NZ_JBMKHS010000004.1, forward strand.
CGAATTTTGTGCAGGGCTATGCGGAGGGGATCTGGCAGCTGTGGCAAATGCAGCGGGCGGAAGATCGGGGCGAAGAATTTAAACCGCTGATCGACGTGCAGACGCGCTACTGGTTTAACCCCGCCGCCATCAGCCAGCACTTTATTATCCCGGGGGCGGTGACGATTATCATGACGGTGATTGGCGCGATCCTCACCTCGCTGGTCATCGCCCGCGAATGGGAGCGCGGCACCATGGAGGCGCTGCTCTCCACCGAAGTGACGCGCGTCGAGCTTTTGCTCTGCAAGCTGATCCCCTACTACTTCCTCGGCATGCTGGCGATGCTGCTGTGTATGCTGGTCTCGGTATTTATTCTCGGCGTGCCGTACCGCGGTTCGCTGGTGGTGCTGTTCTTTATCACCAGCCTGTTTTTACTCAGCACGCTGGGGATGGGGCTGTTAATTTCCACCATCACCCGTAACCAGTTTAACGCCGCACAGGTGGCGCTTAACGCCGCCTTCCTGCCGTCGATTATGCTCTCCGGCTTTATCTTCCAGATAGACAGCATGCCAGCAGTGATCCGCGCCGTGACCTACATCATTCCGGCGCGCTACTTTGTGAGCACCCTGCAAAGCCTGTTCCTGGCGGGGAATATCCCCGTAGTGTTGATTATCAATACCCTGTTTTTGCTGGCGTCGGCGGTGATGTTTATCGGGCTGACGTGGATGAAAACGAAAAGAAGATTAGATTAGCCATCGGATTTTGTAGGTCGGGTAAGCGTAGCGCCACCCGACAGGAGGACGACGCGATGTTTCACCGTTTATGGACCTTGATCCGCAAAGAGCTGCAATCGCTGCTGCGTGAGCCGCAGACCCGCGCCATTCTGGTGTTGCCGGTCTTGCTCCAGGTTTTACTGTTTCCGTTTGCCGCCACGCTGGAGGTCACCAACGCCACCATCGCCATTTACAACGAAGACAACGGCAAGCATTCCGTCGAGCTGACCCAGCGTTTCGCCCGCGCCAAAGCCTTTACCCATGTCCTGCTGTTGCAAAGCCCGCAGGCCATCCAGCCCACCATCGACACGCAGAAAGCATTATTGCTGGTGCGCTTCCCGGCGGACTTCTCCCGTAACCTGGATACCTTCCAGACCGCACCGATGCAGCTGATCCTCGACGGGCGTAACTCTAACAGCGCCCAGATTGCGGCAAACTATCTGCAACAGGTGGTGAAGGATTACCAGCAGGAATTAATGACAGGCAAACCCAAACCCAACAACAGCGAGCTGGTGGTGCGCAACTGGTACAACCCGAATCTGGACTACAAGTGGTTTGTGGTGCCGTCGCTGATCGCCATGATCACCACCATTGGCGTGATGATCGTCACCTCGCTGTCCGTGGCGCGCGAACGTGAGCAAGGTACGCTGGATCAGCTGCTGATCTCGCCGCTCGCCACCTGGCAGATATTTGTCGGCAAGGCGGTGCCAGCGCTGATCGTCGCCACCTTCCAGGCCACCATCGTACTGGGCGTCGGAATTTGGGCGTACCAGATCCCGTTTGCCGGATCGCTGGCGCTGTTTTACTTCACGATGGTGATTTACGGCCTGTCGCTGGTTGGGTTTGGGCTGCTGATTTCCGCGCTCTGCTCAACGCAGCAGCAGGCGTTTATCGGGGTGTTTGTCTTTATGATGCCGGCGATTTTGCTTTCAGGGTACGTTTCGCCAGTGGAGAACATGCCGGTGTGGTTACAGAATTTGACGTGGATAAACCCGATTCGTCATTTCACGGATATCACCAAGCAAATCTATCTGAAGGATGCGAGTCTGGATATTGTGTGGGGAAGTTTGTGGCCGCTACTGGTCATCGCGGCCACAACGGGCTCAGTGGCCTATGCGATGTTTAGACGAAACATCGCGTAGTTTTTTCTCTTTGGTGAGCAACGACACCACCGCGGGTCCTGCGAGGATAGCCAGACCCGCGAGGGCCAGCAGCAGGTTGTTTTGCAGCACGCGTGACAACAGCCACAGGACGATCATTGCCGCACCAAAATACCAGGTGGTGGTGAGCTCTTCGAGCACATCACCCACTTCACGCCAGCGCGCGTCGTGGTGACGCTGTAAAAACAGCATCGACAGCACGGTCACGCCGTAAAGCACACATAACCCTAAGCCGACGCGCACCAGCGTGCCGCTCATCCAGCCCATCACCAGTACGGCCACGACCAGTAAATGCAACATAATCTGCCAGCAACTCAAACCGGTTGCGACACGAACGCGTTGTTGCCACTTCATGGCTTCTCTCCTGAAGGATTTTTCTCTGCTAGTTCAGACTACCGCACTTTACGGAAAATTCCGTAACGCCGCATCTTTTTGTGACGCCTACTACACTTTATTTTCATCGGGATAGTCACCCAGGAAGGTGTTTATGAGCAAAAAAACGCAGCATTTCTCGCTTAAGGTGCTGACGATAAACATTCATAAGGGCTTCACAGCATTTAACCGCCGCTTCATTTTACCGGAGCTGCGCGACGCGGTACGCACCGTCAGCGCCGATATTGTCTGCCTCCAGGAGGTCATGGGCGCACACGAGGTGCACCCGATGCATTTCGAAAACTGGCCCGACACGCCCCATTACGAGTTTCTGGCGGATACCATGTGGAGCGATTACGCCTACGGGCGCAATGCGGTCTACCCGGAGGGGCATCACGGTAACGCGGTACTGTCGCGTTTTCCTATCGAGCATTATGAGAACCGGGACGTCTCGGTTGGCGAAAGCGAAAAACGCGGGCTGTTATACTGCCGCATCACGCCCCCGGCGCTCGATTTTCCCATTCATGTCGGCTGTGTTCATCTTGGCCTGCGTGAAGCCCACCGTCAGGCCCAGCTACAGATGCTGGCAGACTGGACCAATGCGCTGCCGGAGGGCGAGCCCGTTGTCGTGGCCGGTGATTTCAATGACTGGCGACAGCGTGCCAACCATCCGCTAAAGGTACATGCGGGGCTGGAGGAGATTTTTACCCGCGCACGCGGTCGCCCCGCGCGGACGTTTCCGGTGCGCTTCCCCCTGCTGCGCCTTGACCGCATCTACGTAAAAAATGCCCACGCCAGCAGCCCGACGGCGCTGGCTTTACTCAACTGGCGACATCTCTCCGACCATGCCCCACTCAGCGCGGAGATCCACTTATGAAATGCACATGGCAGGAAGGTAACCGTATTACGCTGCTGGAAAATGGCGATAACTATTATCCGGCGGTTTTTGAGGCGATTAGCCACGCACAGCAGAAAGTTTTTCTGGAAACGTTTATCTGGTTTGAAGACGACGTGGGCAGGCAGTTGCACAGCGCACTGCTGCATGCCGCCCGTCGCGGGATAAAAATCGAGGTTCTGCTTGACGGATATGGCTCGCCGGATCTTAGCGATGATTTTGTGAATGAACTCACCGCCGCAGGGGTGGTGTTCCGCTATTACGATCCCGGCCCACGTCTGTTCGGCATGCGCACCAATCTGTTCCGTCGGATGCACCGCAAAATTGTGGTGGTGGATGAAAAGGTGGCCTTCGTTGGCGGCATCAACTACTCCGCCGAGCATATGTCGGATTACGGCCCTGAGGCTAAACAGGACTACGCGATCCGCATCGAAGGACCGGTAGTTCAGGACATCCAGCTGTTCGTGCTGGAAAATTTACCCGGCAAAGAGGCCGTTCGCCGCTGGTGGCGACGCCGTCATCGCCCGGAGGAGAACCGCAAGCCCGGCGAAGCGCAGGCGCTGTTTGTCTGGCGGGATAACGAGGAGCACCGAGATGATATTGAACGTCATTACCTGAAGATGCTGGCGAACGCGAAGCGCGAGGTGATTATCGCCAATGCCTATTTCTTCCCCGGCTACCGGATTTTGCACGCCATGCGCAACGCGGCCCGACGCGGCGTGACCGTGAAGCTCATCGTGCAGGGCGAGCCGGATATGCCGATTGTGAAGGTCGGCGCGCGTTTGCTCTATCGCTATCTGGTCAAAAGCGGCGTGCAGATCTATGAATATCGCCGCCGCCCGCTGCACGGCAAAGTGGCCGTGATGGATGACCACTGGGCGACCGTCGGCTCCAGTAACCTCGATCCGCTGAGCTTATCGCTCAACCTGGAAGCGAACCTGATCATCCACGATCGCCAGTTTAACCAGACCCTGCGCGATAACCTTCAGGGTCTTATCACCCGAGACTGCGTTCGGGTGGATGAATCTATGGTGCCAAAACGCAGCTGGTGGAACGTGGGCATCGGCGTGGTGGTGTTCCACTTCCTGCGCCACTTCCCGGCCATGGTGGGCTGGCTGCCCGCCCATACGCCGAAACTGGCGCTGGTGGATCCGCCTGTGCAACCCGAAATGGAAACCCAGGACCGCGTAGAGGCGGAAGATGGAGGGAAAACCTGATGTCGAAATCTCATCCTCGCTGGCGGCTGGCGAAAAAAATCCTGACCTGGCTGTTCTTCATCGCCGTCGCGGTCCTGCTAGTGGTGTATGCCCAAAAGGTGGACTGGGAAGAGGTGTGGAAAGTGATCCGCAACTACAACCGGACGGTCCTGCTGGGGGCCGTTGGGCTGGTGATTGTGAGCTACCTGATGTACGGCTGCTATGACCTGCTGGGGCGCGCCTACTGCGGGCATAAGCTTGCCAAACGGCAGGTTATGCTGGTCTCGTTCATCTGCTACGCCTTTAACCTGACGCTGAGCACCTGGGTGGGCGGGATTGGCATGCGCTATCGCCTGTATTCCCGCCTGGGCTTACCGGGCGGCACCATTACGCGCATTTTCTCGCTGAGTATCACCACCAACTGGCTGGGGTATATCTTGCTCGGCGGGGTGATTTTCACCATTGGCGTGGTACAGCTGCCTGCGCACTGGTATATCGATGAAGCTACCCTGCGCATTCTGGGCATCGTACTGCTGCTGATCATTGCCGCCTACCTGTGGGCCTGCGCCTTTGCCAAACGTCGCCATATGACCATTAAAGGCCAGAAGCTGGTGCTGCCGTCGTGGAAGTTTGCCGTCCTGCAAATGGTGGTTTCCAGCGCCAACTGGATGGCGATGGGGGCCATTATCTGGCTGTTGATTGGCGAAGATGTGAATTACTTCTTCGTGCTGGGCGTGCTGCTGGTAAGCAGTATTGCCGGGGTCATTGTGCATATTCCGGCGGGGATCGGCGTACTGGAAGCGGTGTTTATCGCGCTGCTTGCGGGGGAGCATGTTTCTCACGGGACGATTATCGCCGCCCTGCTCGCCTACCGCATGATCTATTACTTCCTGCCGCTGGCGCTGGCAACGGTCTGTTATCTGGTGCTGGAGAGTCGGGCGAAGAAGCTGCGGGCGAAGAACGAGAGAATGTTAGCGAAGTGAATAAGTCGGGTGGCGGCTTCGCCTTACCCGACCTACGGTTCGCCTTTCGTAGGCCGGGTAAGGCGAAGCCGCCACCCGGCAAAACAACCCTAGCGACGGTTGCCAAAAATCCGCAGCAGCATCAGGAACAGGTTGATGAAGTCCAGATAAAGCGTCAGCGCGCCCAGAATTGAGTATTTGCGCAGGTTTGAACTGTCGCGAACGTCAATTTGTTCACCGATATTTTTCAGCTTCTGGGTGTCGTAGGCGGTCAAGCCAACGAAGATCACCACCCCGATATAGGTCACTGCCCACATCAGCGCTTCACTCTTCAGCCACAGGTTTACCAGCGACGCCAGCACAATCCCGATCAGCCCCATAAACAGCATGCTGCCGAAACCGCTCAGGTCGCGTTTGGTGGTGTAACCGTACAGGCTCATCACACCGAACATCCCGCCGGTGACGACAAAGGTGCTGGCAATGGAGGAGTAGGTGTAGACGATGAAAATACTGGAGAGCGTCAGCCCGGTCAGCGCTGAATAGAGCATAAACAGCGTGGTCGCCATGCCCGCGCTGAGCTTGTGCACCAGCCCGGAGAGCACGAACACCAGCGCCAGTTGCGCAATAATCAGCCCAAAGAAGGTGATTTTGCTGGAGAAGATGAACATCATCAGTTCAGGCGTGTTTGCCGCATACCACGCGATAAACGCGGTAAGCAGCAGGCCGACCGTCATCCAGCCATACACCTGAGCCATGTAGGTTTGCAGCCCGCTACGGGTCTGCTGAACTATCGAATCGGAACGCGGAAATCGGTCCATGATTCACTCCTGATTAAGTAAACACACACGTTAAGACTAACACATCCACGTAAACCTGTTACCAGCGGCTGGCTGCCTGTTTATCGCTGTCCCGCGATTCCACCCAGCGCTCACCTTCCGGCGTCGCTTCACGCTTCCAGAACGGCGCTTTGGTTTTGAGGTAATCCATGATGAACTCCCCCGCCGCAAAAGCACTCCCGCGATGGGCGCTGGTGACGCCGACAAACACAATCTCTTCACCGGGCCACATTTCGCCGATGCGATGGATAACCGTAAGGCGCCCGAGCGGCCAGCGGCCTCGCGCCTCTTCGACAATGGCCGCCAGCGATTTCTCGGTCATCCCCGGATAGTGCTCCAGCGTCAGCGCTTTTACGCTGTCGCCGAGATTATGATTACGCACTTTCCCGGTAAACGTCACGACCGCGCCGTCTTCGTCGCGCCCGGCCAGCCACTCATATTCCGTGCCCACGTTAAAACGCTCATGGCCGACCAGAATTCGGGTTTCCGTCATCTTAACCCCCTGTGACCGGCGGGAAGAAGGCCACTTCGTCCCCTTCAGCCAGCGGGTGGTTCAGCTCCACCAGCGTCTGATTCACCGCGGCCAGCAGTTTGCTTTCGTCCAGCGCCAGCGCCCAGCGGTCGCCTTGCGCCGCCAGATGCGCACGCAGGGCGGCGACATTTTCAAAAGTGCCGTCCAGCGTCAGGCTGTCGGTATTGACCAGCTCGCGGACCTGGGCAAAAAAGAGCACCTTAATCATGGCTTTCCACCTTAAAATCGCCGGATTTGCCGCCGCTTTTTGCCAGCAGACGCACCGGGCCAATCACCATATCTTTCTGCACCGCTTTACACATATCGTAGATGGTCAGCGCCGCCACGGAGGCCGCCGTCAACGCCTCCATCTCCACGCCGGTTTTCCCGGTTAAGCGACACAGGGATTCAATACGCACGAGGTTATGCTCCGGCTGTGCCTGCAAATTCACCTCTACCTTGCTGAGCATCAGCGGATGGCAGAGCGGGATTAAATCCCAGGTACGTTTGGCGGCCTGAATTCCGGCGATGCGCGCGGTGGCAAAAACATCCCCCTTGTGATGGCTGCCGTCGATGATCATCGCCAGCGTTTCGGGCAGCATGGTGACGAACGCTTCCGCGCGCGCCTCGCGCACCGTTTCGGCCTTGGCGGAGACATCCACCATATGCGCTTCGCCAGCGGCGTTAATGTGGGTCAGTTGTGACATAGCTTATTTCTTTAAATGGGGATGGAAATTACACGGACGGGTACGGGCATCCAGCTGCGGGGCAATAATGTTTTCCCACGCGGTGCGGCAGGCTTTGGTCGACCCCGGCATGGCGAAAATCAGCGTCCTGTTCGCCACCCCCGCGACGGCACGGGACTGAAGCGTAGAGGTGCCAATCTCTTCAAACGAGAGCATACGGAACACTTCGCCGAAGCCTTCCACTTCGCGATCGAACAGCGGGATCAGCGCTTCTGGCGCCTGGTCGCCTGCGGTAAAGCCGGTGCCGCCGGTGATCAGCACCACCTGGACGTCATCGCTCGCAATCCACTGTGAGACCTGAGCGCGAATGGCGTAACGGTTCTCTTTGACGATCGCTTTATCAACGATCTGGTGTCCGGCTTCGTGTGCCGCCTCGCGCAGCCAGTGGCCGGAGGTATCATCCTCTTCACCACGACGATCGGAAACGGTAAGAATAGCAATGCGTGTCGGGATAAATTCCGCGCTTACCTGACTCATCTTCTGGTTCCTTCTAAAGCCTGATTACCCGCCGATATAGGACAGGTTCTGAGTAATGCCGGTGTTGCCCTGATGCAGGAAATGGGTCTGTTTTTTGTGCGTCAGGGCCTCGGAAATGCGGGCTTCAAGCGCCTCCTGCTGGGCGTCGTCTTCCAGCAAATCGCGCAGATCGACGCCGCCATCCCCGAACAGGCAGAGGTGCAGCTTGCCGACGGAGGAGACGCGCAGGCGGTTGCAGCTGGCACAGAAATCTTTCTCATAGGGCATGATAAGCCCAATCTCACCTTCATAATCCGGGTGACAAAAGACCTGTGCCGGGCCATCGCTGCGCTGGCGGATCTGGTGGATCCAGCCGCGTTTCAGCAGCTCGTCGCGCAAGACCATGCCGGAGATGTGATGCCGACGGAACAGCTCGCTGCCCTCCCCGGTCTCCATCAGCTCAATGAAACGCAGTTGAATGCGCCGCGGTTTGATCCACGCCAGGAAAGTGTCCAGCTGATGGTGGTTCACATCACGCATCAACACGGTATTGACTTTGACCTTGTCGAAACCGGCGGTGAATGCGGCATCGATGCCGTCCATCACCTGGCGGAACTTGTCCTGGCCGGTAATGGCGTGGAACTGACGGGCGTCCAGGCTATCGACGCTGACGTTGATCGCCGTCAGCCCCGCATCGCGCCAGTTCGCCACGTCACGCGCCATGCGGTAACCGTTGGTGGTCACCGCAATCTGGCGGATACGTTCGTTTTCACGCACGGCGGCAATGATGTCAGGGAAATCACGACGCAGGGAGGGTTCGCCCCCGGTCAGACGCACTTTTTCCGTACCGAGTTCCGAAAACGCGCGCGTGACGCGGCGTACTTCATCCACGGAGAGAAAGCCGTTATTAGTGACGCTGCCCGGCTTGTAGCCATCGGGCAGGCAGTAGGTGCAACGGAAGTTGCACACGTCGGTAATAGACAGACGTAAGTAGAAAAACTTACGCGCGAAAGCATCAGTAAGTTGTGAAGCCATGTACACCTTTCCAGATCGGGAGGCACAGTCATTTCTTTCTGTACCCTGGTGGCAAAACCGCCACGGCCAGGGCGCCATATCTCTCGACACAGGCGCCAGGGCTAGAGTGTATGTTTTCAGTGTTGAAAACAGGGTTATGGCGATAGTAGCGTGGAAATCACCACTTCGCCATTATCGCTTTTCGCTATATAAATTTATATATAGCGGCGTTATCGTGCATTTTCACTACAGAATACGCATAAACAGCGCTTTCGCATTGATATACGTCATTATGGAAGGTAAGAGGCATCGTCTTTTAGGAGTAGTTGCGTTACTGTGACGCAAGCTAAACAGGATAAGGAATAGGTATGCGCAATCGCACTTTTGCGGATCTGGACCGCGTGGTCGCTCTTGGCGGAGGACACGGTCTGGGACGGGTTATGTCGTCGTTATCGTCACTCGGCTCACGCCTGACGGGCATCGTGACAACAACGGACAACGGCGGCTCAACCGGGCGGATCCGACGTGCTGAAGGCGGGATCGCCTGGGGTGACATGCGCAACTGTCTCAACCAGCTCATCACAGAGCCAAGCGTGGCTTCCGCGATGTTTGAGTATCGTTTTGGCGGGAATGGCGAACTTTCAGGCCATAACCTCGGAAATCTGATGTTAAAGGCGCTGGATCACCTGAGCGTGCGCCCTCTGGAAGCGATAAATTTAATTCGTAACCTGCTGAAGGTGGATGCGTTGCTGATCCCGATGTCCGAACAGCCGGTGGATTTAATGGCGATCGATGCTGAAGATCACGAAGTCTACGGCGAAGTTAACATCGACCAGCTTCTGCTGCCGCCAAAAGAGCTGATGACCTATCCCAGCGTACCCGCAACGCGTGAGGCGGTAGAGGCGATTGGCGAGGCCGATCTGATCCTGATTGGGCCGGGGAGTTTTTATACCAGCCTGATGCCGATCCTGCTGGTGAAAGAGCTGGCGCAGGCGCTACGCAGAACGCCCGCGCCCATGGTCTATATCGGTAATTTAGGCCGCGAACTCAGTCCGGCGGCGGCAAGCCTGTCGCTGGCGGACAAGCTGGACCTGATGGAACAGTACGTTGGTAAGAAAATTATCGATGGTGTCGTGGTCGGGCCGAAAGTGGATGTGTCGGGGATTGGCGATCGCGTGGTAGTACAGGAGCCGCTGGAAGCCAGCGATATTAAATATCGCCACGATCGCCACCTGCTGCGCGAGGCGCTGGAAAAGGCGATTCAGGCGTTGGGTTAGGTTCGCTCTGTGCGGCCTGATGCCCTCACCCCAGCCCTCTCCCACGGGGCTGAGGAATCCCCACAAATTAATGCGAGCAGTGAACCATCCCCTCGCCCCTTTGGGGAGAGGGTTAGGGTGAGGGGCACATACGGCGGTAGTGGTCATTCCGTTCACGTTATGTTCCTTGCTACTCTGTAAGCATATGACCGGTGAACGTGCCAGGGCGGCTCAATCGCCACCGCCCTGGCTACCCGGGCTACCGGCGGTAAATCGCCGCTTCGCGGTGCCCTCAGCTTATTCCTTCAGGCTATCGGGTCGGGCATGAGCCTGCATCCATGCAGGCCACGCCCTCTCGGCGCATCCCTGCGCCTCGCCCCGGCCTTACGGAAACGCTTCGGCGATTTACAGCCGGACCAGGACGTAGCTGCAAGCCATCGTTCATTCTGAAAGTCGCTTTATTGCTTCAGCTTAAAAATTACTGGGGATCCCTCAGCCCACGGGGAGAGGGGGAATACACGCCGCTTTACCTATGATGCCGCAATAAACAGATCCCGCAACTGATGCAGCTGATCGCGGATTTGCGCGGCCTCTTCGAACTCCAGATTCTGCGCATGCTGCATCATTTGCCCTTCCAGCTCGTGGATCTTCTGCTGCAACGCTTTCGGCGTCAGCGCGACGGTATCCTCTTCCACCACTGAACGGGCCTTGCCGCGGCCTTTCGCTTTGGTCTTCGCAATGTTCTGGCCCAGCGCCAGGATATCCACCACCTTCTTGTTCAGCCCTTGCGGCGTAATGCCGTGCTCTTCGTTGTAGCGCTGCTGCTTCTCGCGACGACGTTCCGTTTCGCCAATCGCTTTGGCCATCGACGGGGTGATTTTATCCCCGTACAGAATCGCCTTGCCGTTGACGTTACGCGCGGCGCGGCCAATGGTCTGGATCAGCGAGCGCTCGGAACGCAGGAAGCCCTCTTTGTCCGCGTCCAGAATCGCCACCAGCGACACCTCCGGCATATCCAGACCTTCTCGCAGAAGGTTGATACCCACCAGCACGTCGAACTCGCCCAGACGCAAATCGCGGATAATCTCCATACGCTCCACGGTATCGATATCCGAGTGCAGATACCGCACCTTCTCGCCGTGTTCCTCCAGATACTCGGTTAAATCTTCCGCCATACGTTTGGTGAGCGTGGTGACCAGCACGCGTTCGTTGATGGCGGAACGGGCACGTATTTCCGAGAGCAGATCGTCCACCTGCGTCGCCACCGGACGCACCTCGATAATCGGATCCAGCAGCCCGGTTGGACGCACCACCTGGTCCACCACGTCATCACCGGATTTTTCCAGCTCGTAGTTGCCCGGCGTCGCCGAGACGTAAATGGTCTGCGGGGCAAGCGCCTCAAATTCTTCAAACTTCATCGGACGGTTGTCCAGCGCTGAAGGCAGTCGGAACCCGTACTCCACCAGCGTCTCTTTACGCGCGCGGTCACCGCGGTACATCCCGCCGATCTGGGGGATCGTAACGTGGGATTCGTCGATCACCAGCAGGCCGTCCGCCGGAAGGTAGTCAAACAGCGTCGGCGGCGCTTCGCCCGGCCCGCGCCCGGAGAGGTAGCGCGAGTAGTTTTCGATGCCGGAGCAGTAGCCCAGCTCGTTCATCATCTCCAGATCGAACTGGGTGCGCTGGCTCAGGCGTTGCTCTTCCAGCAGCTTATTGTTCGCCAGCAGCACCTTGCGGCGGTCCGCCAGCTCGATTTTGATCTCCTCCATCGCCTGCACGATACGCTCGCGCGGCGTCACGTAGTGCGTTTTCGGGTAGATGGTGAAGCGCTGGATGACAGACTCAACGTGACCGGTCAACGGATCGAACAGCGACAGGCGTTCAACCTCTTCGTCGAACAGCTCCACGCGCAGCGCCATGTCGTCCGATTCCGCGGGGAAGATATCAATCACCTCGCCGCGCACGCGGAAGGTGCCGCGCTGGAACGCCTGATCGTTACGGGTGTACTGCAACTCCGCCAGGCGGCGCAAAATCGCACGCTGATCGATGATCATCCCCTGCGTCAGGTGCAGCATCATCTTGAGATAGAGATCCGGATCGCCCAGACCGTAGATCGCCGACACCGAGGCCACCACCACCACATCGCGGCGCTCAAGCAGCGCCTTGGTCGCCGACAAACGCATCTGCTCAATGTGTTCGTTCACCGAGGCATCTTTTTCGATAAACGTGTCGGAGCTGGGGACGTAGGCTTCCGGCTGGTAGTAGTCGTAGTAGGAGACAAAATATTCCACCGCGTTTTCCGGGAAGAACTCTTTCATTTCGCCATACAGCTGCGCCGCCAGCGTTTTGTTTGGCGCGAGAACCATGGTCGGACGCTGGAGATCGGCAATGACGTTGGCAATGGTGAAGGTTTTGCCCGAACCGGTTACCCCCAGCAGGGTCTGGTGCGCCAGCCCGTCTTCCAGCCCCTCTTCCAGGCGACGAATAGCCTCGGGCTGATCCCCGGAAGGACGGAAAGCAGAATTCAATTTGAACGGTTTACTCATGGGCGACGACCTGATGACAGAATAAGCGGCAGGTGAGTAATTTTACTCGTTGTGGCCAGGATTGCCAGTAAAAAACACTGGATGAAAAACCAGTAGCGTGTCAGGATATTTAGCGTAGCACAGAGCGGATTAGTGCGTTCGCGAGCCAAATTTCGACTGTGACAAAATAAAACACCAGCCTCAGGGGGTTATCCCCAGAACTATTACTTTTTTAACATTTGTCAAGGGCGGTTATGAAAGTTTTATGGCAACGGGTCTCGCCGGGGTTGAGGGAATTGCTTTTATCTAATTCGTTAAAAAATAAAGACTATTTCATAAAGCCTCGTTTCGCATCAATTTGGGCGTAAGCCGCGTATTCTCTCGCTTATCGCGTGTTTTCTAACTCTAATGCACAAGGTTATCCACAGGAATAGTGGATAACTGCTTCCAGCCCGTACAGCATGCACTCCAGCAAATTCCCGGTTTTTCCCACGAAGCGGCAGTAAAAAATTTTTATCACGCTTTTTTGCCTGGAAAACGTTCATTTTTTCATAAGCGACTGGCGAGATCTTAATCACAATTCTGTCATTTCCCCTGCACCACGATCCAACATGCCCGGCACCGGGAGTGTGCAATTCGAACAAACGTTCACCTTTTGATAGTGAGTTATTCCTAAAAAAAGCCTTTTTTTAATCATTATGAAGTTCCTGGCAGGCGTTTTGCAGATATCAGTCTGTGCATCACCCCCATACATTTTTAAGGAGAGAAAGATGTTGAGTCTGCGTGCTGTAAATCAGTTTTACGGAAGCCAACATACGCTATGGAACGTGAATATCGATTTCCCGCAGGGCGTCTGCACGGGCATTGTTGGCCTGCCTGGTATGGGTAAATCCACGCTCATGAACTGCATTACCGGAAAAGTGCCTGTCGAGAGCGGCACCATCATCTGGCATGAGGCTGGCGCGCCGCCGCGTAATTTGCTCAGCCCTGCGTCAGAACGCCTTGCGCCGCCAACAATAGGCTATGTCCCGCAGGATCGGCGGATATTTTCCCAGCTGACCGTCGATGAAAATCTGCATATCGCCATGCGGGCGACGGGGGAACCCGACCCGACATCAAAAAATGAGGTGTACGCCCTGTTTCCGGAGCTTTATCCGCTGCGGCAGATCCGTGCCTCTGCGCTGTCCCCTGACGACCAGTATCAGCTGGCCCTCGCCAGCGCGCTGGTTAATCGCCCGCGCGTGTTAATTCTGGATGAACCCATGTATGGCGCAGGGCAAGGTTTCGCCCGCAGGCTGGGGCAACTGCTGGTGCGGTTAAATCGGGAGCTGGGTATGACGGTGCTGTTAGCGGAGCAACAGCTGTCGTTTATCCGCCGGGTAGCGGATCGTTTCTGCATGCTTTATCGCGGGCGTAACGTGGCACAGGGCCACGTTAACGAGCTGGATGACGATCTTATTGCGCACTGGATGGCGCGGGACATACGGCGCTGAGGTCAAGATAGCGCCCGGTTTGCGCGTGCTCTGCGCCGTCGGCAAGCCACGGGATCTCGCCGAGAAACGGCGCAGGCAGTACCCGCTTCAGCGTCGCCAGATATTCAGCATGACGTTTTCCCGGCGACACCACGTCATTGGCAATCCACCCTGCCAGACGCAACCCGGCCTGCTGCACGGCCTGAGCGGTCAGCATGGCGTGGTTGATACAGCCAAGCTTCACGCCGACCACCAGAATGACCGGAAGCTGCTCGGCCTGCACCCAGTCAGCAAATGTCTGCTCGTCCGACAGCGGGGTAAACCAGCCACCGGCCCCCTCCACCAGCACCCAGTCGGCCTGGGTTTCCAGGTCGCGTAACCCGGAAGAGAGAACCGTAAAATCAATCGGTCGATCTTCGTCGGCGCTGACGATGTGCGGTGAGGTGGGTTCAGCAAAGGTATAGGGATTTACCGCAGAGTAGGCCAGCGCAAGGCTGCTGTTACGCTGTAGCGTCAGCGCATCAGTATTGCGTAAGCCTTCCGGCGTCATCTCGCTGCCAGAGGCCACGGGCTTATACCCGGCCGTCGTTTTCCCCAGCAGACGCGCCGCCTGCAACAGCGCGGCGCTGGCAACCGTTTTACCGACTTCGGTGTCCGTGCCGGTAACAAAATAACGTTCAGTCACGTTCAATAATTCCATGAAAAAGGTGATAAGAGAGCGGGAACTGGCCCCGCTCCTGCGGCCACGCCAGCTCCAGACGCTGGAGTTGTCCGCGGGTAAGGGGTTTCTTCTCCCGCCCGGCGTGCAGGTGCGTAGCGCCTATGCCCTTAAGCGATCGCATGGCGCTTAACGCATCGCTAAATTCGAGGGTGACGGTCTGGACCACGCTGCGATAGCGCCAGCCGGTCAGCGCCTGAATGACCTGCTCGTGCGAGAGAAACCGGTTGGCATGCGGCTTTGCATCCACCGCTTTCCATGCCTGATTCAGCTCCGGCAAAGAACTTTCCAGCAGCGTGGTAAACGCTAACGTCCCGCCGGGCCGCGCCACGCGGTATAGCTCGCGTAGCGCCTGCGGCAGGCTGGCGCACCACTGCACCGCCAGATGGCTCCAGACAAGGTCAAACTGTGCATCCCCCAGCGGAATGGCTTCGATATCGGCCACCAGATAACGGTCTGCTGACTGCTGCTGGCGGGCTTCATCCAGCATCTGTGCGGATAAATCCAGCGCCGTGACGTGGCTTCCGGCTGCGCGCCAGTAGCGGCTATTGCCTCCCGGCCCGCAGCCGGCGTCCAGCACCTGTGGAAACCGTTGGTCGCCGAGCGCGGACAGCAACCCGCGTGCGCTCAGGCGTTGCAGCTCATCGTGCCGGGAATAGCTTTGCGCTGCCCGGCCAAACGCGGCGGCGACGGCCTGTTTATTGACAGGAGACATGCAGCGCCTCCAGAAGCGTATCGATATCCTGCGGCTCGTGCGCTGCCGTGAGCGTCAGACGCAAACGCGCAGTGCCTGGCGGCACGGTAGGCGGACGGATCGCCGTGACCCACTGCCCCCGTTCTCGTAGCGCCTGTGCCAGCGCCAGCGCCCGGGAGTTTTCACCCACAATCACGGGCTGAATGGCGCTGTGCGAATCGGTGAGCCGGAAAGAGAGTTCGTTTATCCCCCGGCGAAAACGCTGAATATGTTCAGCCAGACGCGCCCGGCGTTCAGCGCCGTCTTCGCCGCGGATCACCGCAAGCGACGCAGAGAGCGCCACGGCCTGCGCCGGGGGCATGCTGGTGCTGTAAATCAGGTGTCGGGCGAACTGCACCAGGTAATCGGCCACCGGCTCGCTGCACAACACTGCGGCGCCGCTGACGCCAAAGCCTTTGCCAAAGGTGACCACCAGCAGTTCCGGCCTGACGCGTTGCTGGTACGCGCTTCCACGCCCCTCCTCGCCGGTGACGCCAATGCCGTGGGCATCGTCGACCAGTAGCCAGGCATTCTGCTGTTTCGCGGTCTCGTGCAGCGCGGCAAGGGGTGCGCTGTCGCCGTCCATGCTGAAGACCCCTTCCGTTACCGCCAGCTGAAGTCCTGAACAGGGTTTACCCAGCAGGACATTCAACTGTGCGGCATCGTTATGGGCAAAACGCCGCAGCTGTGCCGGGCTGAGACTGGCCGCTTCAAGCAGGGAGGCATGGCTCAGGCGGTCCGCGACGATGCGGTCATCTTTGCCCATCAGGGCGGCAATCACCGCCTGATTCGCGGCAAAACCGGAAATAAACAGCAGCGCACGCGGGTAACCCAGCCAGTCGGCCAGTGCCTCTTCCAGCGCCTGATGCGCCGTGGTGTAACCGCT
The DNA here is from genome assembly GCF_049238105.1 of Enterobacter cloacae complex sp. IR5418. Classification (NCBI taxonomy): domain Bacteria; kingdom Pseudomonadati; phylum Pseudomonadota; class Gammaproteobacteria; order Enterobacterales; family Enterobacteriaceae; genus Enterobacter; species Enterobacter cloacae complex sp. IR5418. Next base: position 144,089 of record NZ_JBMKHS010000004.1, read on the forward strand.
GACGTGCCCGGAGCCACCGCTGCCCACGCCGTAGCGATCCGCGCCCTGCTGCCAGGCACGAACGATCTGCGGGTGCTGGCTCAGGCCCAGATAATCGTTGCTGGAGAAATTACAGAAGCGCTGGCCTTCCCGGGTAAGAAAACGGCCCGCGCCGTTTTCCACTACCCTGCGTACCCGGAACGCCTCCGCCGCCCGCCGCTCGTCGAGCGCGGTATTGATACGTGCCTGCCAGGTCATACGGCTGCCGCGTTGTAAAACTGGTCAGTGTCGGCGTTGAAAATCTGCTGCTCCAGCTGCTGCTGTTGCTCGTTATCCCCCGCCAGCACCTCGGTCTGGTGCGGGTTCAGCCCCAGCTTGCGGAACAGCTGGACGTCTTTGTCCTCTTCCGGGTTTGACGTGGTCAGCAGTTTGCAGCCGTAGAAGATGGAGTTAGCCCCGGCCATGAAGCACATTGCCTGGGTCTGCTCACTCATCTGCTCGCGACCGGCAGAGAGACGAACGTACGAGGTTGGCATCATGATGCGCGCCACCGCGATGGTGCGGATAAAATCAAACGCATCCACGTCCTCGTTATCCGCCAGCGGCGTGCCTTTAACCTTCACCAGCATGTTGATGGGCACGCTTTCCGGCGGGGTCGGCAGGTTCGCCAGCTGTAACAGGAGACCCGCACGATCTTTTACCGTCTCGCCCAGTCCCACGATCCCGCCGGAGCAGACCTTGATCCCCGCATCACGCACTTTATCCAGCGTGTCCAGACGCTCCTGATAGGTGCGCGTGGTGATGATGTTGCCGTAAAACTCCGGCGAGGTATCGAGGTTGTGGTTGTAGTAATCCAGCCCCGCCGCCGAGAGGCGCTGCGCCTGCTCCTCGTTCAGCGTGCCCAGGGTCATGCAGGCTTCAAGCCCCATCTCCTTCACGCCCTTCACCATCTGCTCCAGATACGGCATGTCGCGGTCATGCGGATTTTTCCACGCCGCGCCCATGCAGAAGCGGGTCGAACCGGCATTTTTCGCCTTCCGTGCGGAGTCGAGCACCTGCTCCACTTCCATCAGGCGCTCGGATTCGAGACCGGTTTTGTAGCGCGCACTCTGCGGGCAATATTTGCAGTCTTCCGGGCAGGCCCCGGTTTTGATCGACAGCAGCGTGCTGACCTGAACATGGCGCGGATCGAAGTGCTGACGGTGCACCTGTTGCGCTTCAAACATCAGCTCCAGGAAAGGTTTGTTGAATAATTCAGTGACTTGCGACATCGTCCAGCGTGCGTGGTGAGCCATCGGGCTTCTCCAAAGGGTTTTGTTAATTGTCGGTTCGGTTTATACTTGTAAACCTAAAACTTTTCAAAATGGTTTACAAGTCGATTATGACCCAGGACGATCTCGCCTTCGACAAGCAGCATATCTGGCACCCTTACACCTCCACGACCCGCCCCCTTCCCGTCTATCCGGTAGCCTCTGCCCACGGCTGCGAGCTGCATCTCGCCAGCGGCGAGCGGCTTGTTGACGGGATGTCCTCCTGGTGGGCGGCGATCCATGGCTACAACCATCCGCGACTGAACGCGGCGATGAAGGCGCAGATTGACCAGATGTCACACGTGATGTTTGGCGGGATCACGCATCAGCCCGCGGTGGATTTATGCCGTCGCCTGGTGGCGATGACGCCTGAATCGCTGGAGTGCGTTTTCCTGGCCGATTCCGGCTCGGTGGCCGTGGAAGTGGCGATGAAAATGGCGTTGCAGTACTGGCATGCGAAGGGCGAAACGCGCCAGCGGTTCCTGACCTTCCGCAACGGCTACCACGGCGATACCTTCGGCGCGATGTCGGTGTGTGACCCGGACAACTCCATGCACAGCCTGTGGAAAGGTTATCTGCCGGAAAACCTGTTTGCGCCAGCCCCACAGAGCCGCTTCGATGGCGAATGGGACGAGATGGACATGGTGGGCTTCGCGCGGCTGATGGCGGCCCATCGCCACGAGATTGCCGCCGTTATTCTCGAACCGATTGTGCAGGGCGCGGGCGGAATGCGGATGTACCATCCCGAGTGGCTGAAGCGCATTCGGAAGATGTGCGACCGCGAAGGGATCCTGCTGATTGCCGATGAGATCGCCACCGGCTTTGGCCGCACCGGGAAATTGTTCGCCTGCGAGCATGCAGGGATCACGCCGGATATTCTGTGCCTGGGCAAAGCGCTCACCGGCGGCACCATGACGCTCTCCGCGACGCTTACCACCCGCCAGGTTGCCGACACCATCAGCGACGGCGACGCGGGCTGCTTTATGCACGGTCCGACGTTTATGGGCAACCCGCTGGCCTGCGCCGTGGCAAGCGAGAGCCTCGCCATTCTGGAGAGCGGCGAGTGGCAGACGCAGGTGGCGGCGATTGAGGCGCAGCTGAAGCAGCAGCTAAGCGCGGCGGCGGAGGCGGAATACGTCGCGGACGTCCGCGTGCTGGGCGCCATCGGCGTGATCGAGACAACGCACCCGGTGAACATGGCCGCGTTGCAGCGTTTCTTCGTTGACCAGGGCGTGTGGGTGCGACCTTTCGGTAAGCTGATTTACCTCATGCCGCCGTACAGCATTTCTGCGGATCAGCTCCGCAAGCTGACCGGAGCAGTGGTTAAAGCCGTTAACATTTCAGCGCATTTCACGATTTAACCCCATGCGTTACACTTTCTGAATGAGTGAGTAACGAGGGGAAATCGGATGAAAATCATCAGTAAAGATTTGCGCGATGGCGAAAAGCTGCCGGAACGTCACGTGTTTAACGGGATGGGCTATCAGGGGGATAATATCTCTCCCCATCTGGCGTGGGACGATGTCCCCGCGGGAACCAAAAGTTTTGTCGTGACCTGCTACGACCCGGATGCACCCACCGGCTCGGGCTGGTGGCACTGGGTGGTGGCAAACCTGCCCGCCGACACGCGCGTGCTCCCGCAGGGTTCCGGTTCCGATCTGGTTGCCCTGCCTGAAGGGGCGATTCAGACCCGCACTGACTTTGGCAAAGCGGGCTACGGCGGCGCGGCGCCGCCAAAAGGGGAAACGCACCGCTATATCTTCACGGTGCACGCGCTGGATGTGGACAAGATTGAGGTCGACGAAGGGGCGAGCGGCGCGATGGTAGGGTTTAACGTGCATTTCCATTCGCTGGGCAGCGCGTCGATTACGGCGATGTATTCGTAAAAAAAGCCGGGTGGCGGCTACGCCTTACCCGGCCTACATTTCGCACGCGTAGGCCCGGTAAGCGCAGCGCCACCGGGCAAAAAAAATCACAGCACCGGCGGCAACAGCCCCACCAGCCGCCCTTCTTCCAGAAGCTGTATCGCCATATCAATATCCGGCGCAAAGAAGCGGTCATCATCGTAGTGCGTGACGTGCTCGCGCAGCGTATGACGCGCCTGCTCCAGCAGCGGGCTGGATTTCAGCCCTTCGCGCAAATCAATACCCTGACACGCCGCCAGCCACTCCACCGCCAGTACGCCGCGGGTGTTGGAGGCCATCTCCCACAGTCGACGCCCGGCAGCCGGTGCCATCGAGACGTGATCTTCCTGGTTCGCGGAGGTGGGCAGGCTGTCCACGCTGTGCGGATGCGACAGCGCTTTGTTTTCGCTTGCCAGTGCCGCCGCGGTGACCTGAGCAATCATAAAGCCGGAGTTGACTCCGCCATTACGCACCAGGAACGGTGGCAGCTGGGACATATGTTTATCCATCATCAGCGCGATGCGACGCTCGGACAACGCGCCGATTTCGGCAATGGCCAGAGCGATATTATCCGCCGCCATTGCCACCGGCTCGGCGTGGAAGTTGCCGCCGGAGACCACCTCGTTTTCCTGGGCAAACACCAGCGGGTTATCGGACACCGCGTTGGCTTCCACCAGCAGCACCTCCGCCGCCTGACGCAGTTGCGTCAGGCATGCGCCCATCACCTGCGGCTGGCAGCGCAGAGAATACGGATCCTGCACCTTCTCGCAGTTGTGATGAGAATCAGCAATGTCGCTGGTGTCGGTAAGGACATGGCGGTACAAGGCGGCGGCATCAATCTGACCGCGCTGGCCGCGCACCTCATGGATGCGGGCGTCGAACGGACGACGCGAGCCGAGCACCGCCTCGGTAGTCAGCGCACCGCACACCACCGCGGAGGCGAACAAATCTTCCGCTTCAAACAGGCCACGCAGCGCAAAGGCCGTCGACGCCTGGGTGCCGTTGAGCAGCGCCAGCCCCTCTTTTGCCGCGAGGGTGATCGGGGCTAATCCGGCTTTTTTCAGTGCTTCCTTCGCAGGAAGCCACTCGCCCTGCCAGCGCGCCTGGCCTTCACCCAGCAGCAAAAGCGACATATGTGCCAGCGGCGCCAGATCGCCAGAGGCGCCGACAGATCCTTTCGCCGGGATCCACGGATAAACTTCCGCATTGACCAGCGCCATCAGCGCCTGGATCACGCTCAGACGAATGCCCGAGAAACCGCGCGCCAGGCTGTTGATTTTTAACACCATCATCAGACGGACAATCTCGTCGTCCAGCGGCTGGCCCACCCCCGCCGCGTGCGACAGCACCAGCGAACGCTGTAAGTTTTCCAGATCGTGCGTGGCAATGCGGGTCTGCGCCAGCAGGCCAAACCCGGTATTGATACCGTAGGCGGTGCGTCCCTCCGCCACAATCGCCTCCACGCAGGCTACGCTGTCGTTAATGGCACGGTGGGCGCTTTCATCAAGGGCGAGTGTCACCGGCTGACGCCAGACCTGACGCAGCTGTTTGAGCGTCAGCGAACCGGGAGTAAGTGTTAACGCGTTCATGCAGGCTTTCCTTGTGTGGCAGGGATCATCGGCAGGTTCAGGCCCTGCTCTTTGGCACAATCAATGGCAATCTCGTAACCCGCATCCGCGTGACGCATCACGCCGGTAGCCGGGTCGTTATGCAGCACGCGAGCAATACGTGCCGCCGCTTCGTCAGTACCGTCGCAGACGATGACCATCCCAGAATGCTGGGAGAAGCCCATCCCGACGCCGCCGCCGTGGTGCAGCGACACCCAGGTCGCGCCGCTGGCGGTGTTCAGCAGGGCATTCAGCAGCGGCCAGTCGGAGACTGCATCCGAGCCGTCGCGCATGGCTTCGGTTTCACGGTTCGGGCTGGCGACGGATCCAGAGTCGAGGTGGTCGCGGCCAATGACGATCGGCGCGGAGACTTCACCGCTGCGCACCATTTCGTTGAAGGCGAGGCCAAGTTTTTGCCGCCACTCCAGCCCGACCCAGCAGATACGTGCCGGAAGGCCCTGGAAATTAATGCGCTCGCGCGCCATGTCCAGCCAGCGGTGCAGATGCTCGTCGTCGGCGACAATTTCCTTCACTCTGGCGTCGGTTTTATAGATATCCTCCGGGTTGCCGGACAGGGCAACCCAGCGGAACGGCCCGATGCCGCGGCAGAACAGCGGGCGGATATAGGCAGGCACGAAGCCGGGGAAGTCAAAGGCGTTATTCACGCCCATCTCTTTCGCCATCTGACGGATGTTATTCCCGTAATCAAAGGTCGGAATGCCCATCTTGCTGAAGGCCAGCATCGCGGAGACGTGTTCCGCCATTGAACGCTTCGCCGCCAGCACCGTGCCTTCCGGGTCGGTTTCCGCCTTTTGCTGGTAGTCTTCCCACGTCCAGCCTTTTGGCAGATAGCCGTGGAGCGGATCGTGGGCGCTGGTCTGGTCGGTGACCAGATCCGGACGCACGCCGCGCGCCACCAGTTCCGGCAGAATATCTGCCGCGTTGCCGCACAGGGCAACCGACACGGCTTTGCCTTCAGCGGTGTACTTTTTGATGCGCGCCAGCGCGTCATCGAGGTTGTCAGCCTGTTCATCGACATAACGGGTACGCAGACGGAAATCGATGCGGCTCTGCTGGCACTCAATGTTCAGCGAACATGCGCCCGCCAGCGTCGCGGCCAGCGGCTGCGCGCCACCCATGCCGCCCAGTCCGGCGGTGAGCACCCAGCGACCTTTCAGTGAGCCGTTGTAGTGCTGGCGGCCTGCTTCCACGAAGGTTTCATAGGTGCCCTGCACAATCCCCTGACTGCCGATGTAGATCCAGCTTCCGGCGGTCATCTGGCCGTACATCGCCAGCCCTTTCGCATCCAGCTCGTTGAAGTGTTCCCACGTCGCCCAGTGCGGCACCAGGTTGGAGTTGGCAATCAGCACGCGGGGCGCATTTTTATGGGTTTTGAATACGCCGACCGGTTTGCCGGATTGCACCAGCAGCGTTTCGTCGTTTTCGAGATTCGTCAAAGACTCAACAATGGCGTCATAGCACGCCCAGTTGCGCGCGGCGCGGCCAATGCCGCCGTAGACCACCAGCTCGTGGGGATTTTCCGCTACCTCAGGATCAAGGTTGTTCATCAACATGCGCAGCGGTGCTTCGGTGAGCCAGCTTTTTGCAGTGAGCGTGGTGCCGCGCGCGGCGCGGACATCCTGCTTGCGGTATTTCTCTGACGACATTGTGTGTTCCTCATAAGGGACAGATGATGCATTAAGATATACTTGTATAGACAAGCACACACAAGGTCGGATTTAACAAAAAAGATACAATTTTGCTATATTGCGTTAGCGATCACGCTTATAAAATTTATGACATAAAGTGGCCCTGCAACCGGTAGCGGTTCCCCGGGAACAGCAGCTTCGCATGCGACACAATCTGCGAGGATGACCAGGTACGACGGCGGATCAGCAGGCAGGGATCGTGCTCTTTAATACGCAACAACTCACACTCCTGCGGCGTGGCGCGCACCGCCTCCACGATATGCTCCCCTTCCGTCAGCGGAGCGACGAGCGAGAGATACGCATGCGGCGTGGTTTGGGTGTAGTCCTGGCCCAGATAGTCCGGTATCCGCTCCGCGTTGACGCAGCGATCTTCAATCTGGACCGGAATGTCGTTCTCATAATGCACCATCACCGAATGGAAAATCCGGGTGCCCTCTTTCACGTTCAGCTCGATGGCCTGCTCGGCGCTGGCCTGCGTCTCTTCAAGCACCAGCACTTCGCAATGATGCTGATGCTTGCGGGCGGCAATCTCATCGGCAATGCTGCGGATTTCAAACAGCGCCGACTGTCCTTTTGGCTCCGCCACAAAGGTTCCGACCCCTTGCAGGCGCACCAGCAGCCCTTCATCGGTCAGCTCACGCAGTGCGCGATTGATGGTCATGCGGCTAAAGCCAAACTGCGCCACCAGCTCCGCTTCGGAGGGAATACGATCGTGCGGACGCCAGACGCCAGCGGCAATTTTTTCGCTGATCGCCTTTTTCACCTTCTCATAAAAAGGTGCGGGTGGGCTGGAGGGATGCTGCGGTGAGCGTGAAAACATGCTGACTCCTGTAATGTGTTTATGCCCACCAGTGAGCAATTTGCCAGGCCAGTCGGGCGGCAAGCTTCGCCCCCTGTCCGTCCCGATCGTAGTGCGGATTAAATTCCACCAGATCCGCCGCCTGTAGTTTACCGCTTCGGCAGATACGCTCAATCACCGGGAACAGATCCAGCGCCGGGATCCCCAACGCCGCAGGGGCAGACACGGCGGGCATTTCTGCGGCAGGCAGCACATCAAGGTCAACGGTGAGATAAACCCGGTCGGCCTGCGCAAGGACGTTATCCAGTGAGGATAGCGCATCCCGGCGAAAATCAAGATCTTCAACCAGCGTCACGTTCAGTCGCTCAGCTTCCTCCCACAGCGCCTGGGTATTCGCCGCACGGCTTACCCCCAGGCAGGCGTAGTGAAACGCCCGCGAATGAGACGCGCAGTAGTGCGCCAGCTGGCGGAACGGCGTGCCGGACGTCGCCCGTTCAGCCTTGCGTAAATCGAGGTGCGCATCCAGGTTGATCACCGCAATGCGCTCGTTCGGAAAGGCGTCCAGCACGCCGCGCCCGTGCGCCCAGGCGGTTTCATGTCCACCGCCGAAAACCAGAGTACGCATCCCGGATTGCTGGCACGCGGTTATGGCCTCGCTCAGCGCCTGCTGTGCCGCCTCCAGCGCGTGGCCTTCAACATAAACAGAACCCATATCCACGAGACGCTCATGCCCCTGATGGCTCGCCATATTCGCCAGCGCGCCGCGCAACACATCGGGCGCCTGTGCTGCACCGGGTCTGCCCTGATTACGCCTGACCCCTTCATCACATTCAAATCCCATCAGGGCGATGCCTGACGACGCAGGTGCAAAGTGTTCGCGCTGCTGTATGGTCTGGAAGAGACGTTTCGCGGTGCTGGACTCGGCGCTGTCGTCACGCCCCTGCCAGACCTGCGGGGAGACGGGATGCCACAATTTCATGCTACCTGCCCCCGAAAAACACGTTGATATAAAGGATTTCGCCCCGGCTCGTAAACCATCTCAACCGGATGATTCGCCTCCCAGACGACAAAATCAGCCACATAACCGGGCTTTAACTGCCCGTGCGTCGCGCCGCGTCCTAGCGCCTGCGCCGCATGCCGCGTCACGCCAGCCCAGGCCTCTTCCGGCGTGAGGCCAAACTGGACGCAGGCCATGTTCATCGCCAGATGCAGGCTGGCAAACGGACTCGTTCCCGGGTTGTAGTCAGTGGCCACCGCCATCGGCACACCCTGCTCTCTGAGCTGCGCCACCGGTGGACGCTGGCGCTCCTGAAGAAAATAGAACGCGCCGGGGAGCAGTACCGCCACCGTACCGCTTTGCGCCATGGCCTGAATACCTGCATCATCGAGATACTCAATATGATCGGCCGACAGCCCTTTATACTGGCTGACCAGCGCCGCGCCGCCCAGATTCGACAGCTGCTCTACATGCCCTTTTACCGGGATGCCGAGCGCGGTGGCGGCCCGGAACAGGCGCTCGGTTTGCGTCGGGGTAAAGCCAACGTTTTCACAAAACACGTCCACCGCTTCAAATAACTCTTTTTGCCACAGCGTGGGCATGATCTGCTCACAGACCAGCGCCAGATAGGCATCCGGATCCTGTCGGTACTCGGCAGGAACAGCGTGCGCGGCCAGCAGCGTCGGGCTGATATCAATCAGATTGTTCAGGCTGAGCTGGCGGGCCACCAGCAGCATTTTCTCTTCGGCTTCGGCATTCAGACCGTATCCCGATTTGATTTCAACGGTCGTTACGCCTTCACTCATCAGTCGCTGGAGTCGCTGCTGCGCCACCGCGAGGAGCGTTTCCGGCGAACTGTTGCGGGTGGCCGTGACCGTGGCGTTAATTCCGCCGCCCTGCGCGCTAATGGTCTGATACGACACCCCGTTAAGCCGTTGCTCCCATTCCGCTGCGCGATCGCCGCCGAACACCAGATGGGTGTGGCAATCGATAAGGCCAGGGGTAACCAGACGCCCGTCGAGATCGACACACTGGCGATGCCCGGCGGGGATTTCTGATTCAGGAATAACGGCCAGAATCGTCTGGCCGCGCACGACGAGAGCATGGTGTTCTTTCAGGCCATAGGGTTCCGGCTCACCTGTCGCCAGGGTTGCCAGTCGCGCATTTCGCCATATCACATCATCGGGATGAAGCTGCTGCATGTGCCTTCCACTTGTCATGGGTTGTATAGACATTTATTTTCATCTGTCGCCTGCTGTCAACCGCCTTGCGGGAAAATGTTATTTTTTTGTGATGACTTTCCCGTCGCCTCCGGGCAAAAATGCAACTTTTCCCCTTTTTATCTTCCCGTTTCGCTCAACTTAGTATAAAAAAGCAGGCTATTTCGTCTATCCAGATAAGACTTGCATACCCAGGAGCATTACCTTGACTATTTCCAGGATTTCCCGTCTGGCGTTGGCACTCGCCTTTGGCGTGACTTTATCCGCTTGCAGTTCAACACCACCGGATCAGCAACCTTCTGAGCAGGTTGCTCCGGGCACCGCTTCCCGTCCGATCCTGTCAGCGGATGAAGCGAAGAACTTCACCCGTGCGCACTACTTCTCGGCGATGGATCCTAATGCAGCTCCGTGGACGCCTTCTTCTATTAACCTGCCGAAACAGCCAGACTTCGTTGTCGGCCCGGCTGGGGCGCAGGGCGTCACGCACACCTCTATTCAGGCAGCCGTTGATGCCGCAATCACCAAACACAGCGCATCCCGCCAGTACATTGCCATCCTGCCGGGTGATTACGAAGGCACCGTTTATGTTCCGGCTGCACCGGGAAGCATTACGCTTTACGGCCTGGGCGAAAAAGCGGTCGACGTGAAAATTGGTCTGGCGATTGATTCAGAGATCGACACCACCACCTGGCGTCATCTGGTGAACCCGGCCGGTAAATACATGCCAGGGAAACCGGCGTGGTATATGTTTGATAACTGCCAGCGCAAACGTGCCGCCACCATTGGCGTGATGTGCTCGGCGGTATTCTGGTCGCAGAACAACGGTCTGCAATTGCAGAACCTGACCATTCAGAACACCCTGGGCGACAGCGTTGACGCCGGTAATCACCAGGCCGTGGCGCTGCGTAGCGATGGCGACAAGATACAGATTAACAACGTCAATATTCTGGGCCGCCAGAACACCTTCTTCGTGACCAACAGCGGCGTGCAGAACACCCTTCAGAACAACCGTCTGACGCGCACTCTGGTGACCAACAGCTACGTTGAAGGCGACGTGGATATGGTCTCCGGTCGCGGTGCGGTGGTGTTTGAGAACACCGACTTCCGCGTGGTGAATTCACGTACGCAGCAGGAAGGTTACGTCTTCGCGCCAGCGACCCAATCCAACCTGTTCTATGGTTTCCTGGCCGTGAATAGCCGCTTTACCGCAGCGGGCGATGGCGTGGCGCAACTCGGTCGCTCTCTGGACGTAGACTCCGCCACTAACGGCCAGGTCGTGATCCGCGACAGCGTGATTAACGAAGGCTTCAACATGGCGAAACCGTGGGCGGATGCGGCGATCTCAAAACGTCCATTCTCCGGCAACACCGGCACGGTGGATGATAAAGAGAACGTGCAGCGCAACCTGAACGACGCTAATTTCAACCGCATGTGGGAATACAACAACCGCGGACTGGGTAGCAAAGTGGTTGCTGAGCCGAAGCAGTAACGCGCATCTTGCCGGGTGGCGGCTGCGCCTTACCCGGCCTAGCCCATGCAGTAACCGCGCATAAAAAAACCTCGCATTTGCGAGGTTTTTTTTCGTTTACGGATCAGTGCGCGTTAATGACAACCCACATTGGCCCTTGTCCGACCGCATAGCGTCCTTTCTCTTCCAGTAGCCCCTGCACGCCCTTGATTTCATAGAGCGCGATATGGTGGGATTTCTGCCCCGCCGCAATCAGGTATTTGCCGCTGTGATCGACATTAAAGCCGCGCGGCTGGGTTTCTGTCGGCTGGAAGCCTTCAACTGCCAGAACGCTGCCATCCTCAGAGACGCTGAAAACGGTGATAAGGCTGGAGGTACGGTCACAGGCATACAGGTGGCGACCATCCGGCGTGATGTGAATATCTGCCGCCCAGCGTGTGTCGGAGAAATCAGCTGGCATCATGTCCAGCGTCTGTACGCACTCGATCTGCCCGTTAGGATCGTTCAGCTCCCACACGTCTACCGAACTGTTCAGCTCGTTCACGACATAGGCATACTGCTGATTCGGGTGGAAGACCATGTGGCGCGGGCCTGCGCCTTCCACGGTGGTGACTTCCGCCGGGCTTTGTGCGACCAGATGGCCGTCATCGCTCAGGGTAAACAGGCAGATGCGATCCTGCTTCAGCGCTGGCACCCACAGCGTACGGTTATCCGGCGAAATGTTGGCGGAGTGGCAACCTTCGAGCCCCTCTACCACGTCGACAGTTTCAACGGGAATACCGTCTTCCAGGCGCGTGACGCTCACGCAGCCTGCATTGTAGGAGCCGCTGAAGATAAAGTTGCCTTTATGGTCGGTAGAAATATGGGTTGGGCTGCCCGGCAGCGGGGCTTCTGCGGTATACGTCAGCGCGCCGTCATCCGGGGAGATGCGGTATGCCAGTACGCGGAATTCCGGGCGTACGCCGACATAAAGAAAACGTTTATCCGGGCTGACGACCATCGGCTGTACCTGGCCTGGCACATCAACAACCTGAACCAGCGTAAGCGAACCTTCTGTATTCAAACGCCAGACATGGATCTGCTGACTTTCAGGACTGGCGGTATAAACGGTTTGTTTCATGAATACTCCTGATTATTTTTAACGGTGAATGCTGAATTGTAGTTCGGGATTTTGCAGGGATCCGCTCTGGGTGTACCATCCCGACAGACCTTAAATTCAACATTAACCCGGAAGAAAAAATGACCTCGCGAGTGATTGCCCTGGATTTAGACGGAACACTGCTTACCCCTCAGAAAACCCTGCTCCCCTCTTCTCTTGAGGCCCTCAAACGAGCCCAGGAAGTGGGGTATCAACTCCTCATCGTAACGGGTCGACATCACGTAGCCATTCATCCTTTTTATCAGGCACTGGGCTTAGATACACCTGCAATTTGTTGTAATGGCACCTATTTGTATGATTATCAGGCAAAAAAGGTTTTAGCCTCCGATCCGCTTCCCGTCACGCAGGCGCTGCAATTGATTGATTTGCTGGATGAGCACGCGATTCACGGCCTGATGTATGTGGATAACGCCATGGTCTATGAGCGTCCTACCGGCCATGTGATCCGCACCAGCAACTGGGCACTGTCACTGCCGGAAGCGCAGCGTCCGGTGTTCACTCAGGTTTCCTCCCTGCGCCAGGCGGCGGAAGACGTCGAGGCGATCTGGAAGTTTGCCCTGACCGATGAAGACACCGCCAAACTGAATACCTTCGCAAAACATGTCGAGCATACGCTGGGTCTGGAATGTGAATGGTCCTGGCACGATCAGGTGGATATTGCCCGCAAAGGCAACAGCAAAGGCAAACGCCTGACCCAGTTCGTGGAATCGCAGGGCGGATCAATGCAGGACGTAATTGCCTTCGGTGATAACTATAACGACATCAGCATGCTGGAAGCGGCCGGAACGGGCGTGGCGATGGGCAATGCCGATGATGCGGTGAAAGCGCGCGCTGACGTGGTGATTGGCGATAACACCACCGACAGCATCGCGCAGTATATTTATACCCACCTGCTGTAATCAGGCGGTGATGGAAACGCTCTTGATTTGCGCGTAAAGCCACAGGCCAGGCTTGATGCCTAACTCATCCCTGGCCCACGGGCTGATGCGCGCCCACAGCGTTCTGCTGCCCACCTCCAGCTGCACTTCCACCTGGCCGTTATCATCAAAACACTGCGCCACTTTTGCGCGCAAAATATTGCGGATACTGGTTTGCAGCGGCGGTTGCAGCACCAGGGAGACGTCCGACGCCTGAATGCGGATCCGTAACGTCGACTGAATCGGCGTATCGATTTTATTCACCCACAAATGCTGATCGCCCAGCGCCAGCGCGGTCATCGCATAATGTGGATGGTGCTCCAGCACGCTCACCTTCAGAATGCTGCTCTGCTGCTCCTTTGGCAGCCACGGATGCATAACGCTGCTGCCCCACACCTCTTCCAGATTGCCGAATGCCTTCACCCTGCCCGCTTCCAGCACCAGCACTTTGTCGGCCAGATGTAAGATCTCATCCAGCGAATGGCTGACGTAGAGCATTGGCACGTTGATTTCCCGCGCCAGACGTTGCAGGTACGGCAGCAGCTCGCGCTTGCGCGGAATATCCAGCGAGGCCAGCGGCTCATCCAGCAGCAACAGCTCCGGCGCGGTTAACAGGGCGCGGCCAATTGCCACGCGCTGTTTTTCCCCCCCCGACAGCGACGACGGCAGACGATCCAGCAGCGGTTCGATGCCCAGCAGCGCCACCAGCTTATCAAACTGTCCGGCCATGCTTTTTGCCATGCCGTAGCGCAGATTTCCGCGCACGCTGTAGTGCGGAAACAGGCGCGCATCCTGAAACACATAGCCGATGCGGCGTTTTTCCGGTGACAGGCAGACCTTCTTCTCCGCGTCATTTAAGACGCGGTTATTTAACACAATACGGCCAGACTGGGGACGCGTCAGGCCGCTAATCGCATTAATCAGCGACGTTTTACCTGCCCCGGACACGCCAAAAATGGCGGTGATACCGCTGGCAGGCAGCGTTTCGTTCAGCGTCAGGGTGTGGTTGCCCAGGGTTTGCGTAAAATTGAGTTCCAGCATCACGGTTTCCCCATCCGTTCACGGCTGAGGCGCGCCAGCCACTCGGACACCAGCAGCGAGACCAGGGCGAGCACAATCGAAATAATACACAGCCGGGCCGCCGCACCTTCGCCGCCCGGCGTCTGAATCAGGGTATACATGGCCGACGGGATGGTCCGCGTCTCGCCGGGAATGTTCGACACAAAGGTGATAGTCGCACCAAACTCGCCCAGCGAGCGGGCGAAGGCTAACACCGTACCGACGATAATACCCGGTAGCGTGAGCGGCAGCGTGATGGTGAGAAAGACCCGCCAGCGGCCAGCGCCGAGCGTGCGGGCGGCCTGCTCTAGCCGGATATCCACCCCTTCCAGCGCCAGGCGGATAGCGCGCACCATCAGCGGGAAGGACATCACCGCCGCGGCCAGCACCGCACCACGCCAGCTGAAAGCAAAGGTCAGGCCGAACCAGTCATACAACCATTCGCCAATGAAACCGCGCCGCCCCATGGAGATCAGCAGCAGATATCCAACCACCACAGGCGGTAAGACGAGCGGAAGATGGAGAACACTGTCGAGCAGGGCTTTGCCTGGAAACTTCACGCGAACCAGTAACCAGGCAAAGAACACCCCGAAGGGCAAACTCAGCGCAACCGCCAGGGAAGAGACTTTCAGGCTCAGCAGCACGGCCTGCCATTCAGGTTCGGTCAATATCATTCGTGAGTCGTAAATCCGTAACGTTTAAAGATAGCGGACGCTTCCGGCCCCTTCAGGTAGTCAACGAAGGCCGTCACGGTCGCATTTTTATGTCCATCAACTATCGCAACAGGATATTCCACTTTCTTATGCGAGTCTTCCGGGAAGGTGCCTACCACCTTCACACCTTTACTGGCGACGGCATCGGAGCCGTAAACAATCCCGAGTGGGGCTTCGTTACGCTCCACCAGCGCCAGCGCGCCGCGCACATCTTCTGCGGGGGCCAGTTTCGGCGATAAGGTCTCCCATGCGCCCAGTTTTTGCAGCGCTTCTTTCGCATAAATCCCGGCAGGAACATGCTCCGGGTCGCCCACCGCCAGACGGCCGCCGTTGAGCAGACGGGTCCAGTCCGTCTGTTTGTTAATGGCGATGTCACCCTGCTTACCGTTTACGGGCGCGACCACCACCAGGCTATTTCCCAGCAGCGTTTCGCGGGTAGCCGTTTCAACAGACTTTTTCTCAACCGCATAATCCATCCATTTCTGATCGGCAGAGATGAACAGATCCGCAGGCGCCCCCGCTTCGATCTGGCGAGCCAGCGTAGACGAGGAGGCAAACGACGAGACGACCTCGACGTTTTTCTCTTTTTTGTATACCGCAGCAATATCCTGCATCGCGTTAGTCAGCGACGCCGCCGCAAAGACCGTGATTTTTCCTTCATCCGCCAGCGCGTGGCCGGTGAGAGAGAGCGTCAGCGTTGCCCCTGCAAAAAGGCGTACCCATGAACGTGCCATTTGAATCTCCTGTGCGTATCGTTATATACAAACAAATATAACGATATATCGCAGGCGTTCCTAGCGCTAAATCGTACCCATTAATGCGTAAACGCAAGGAACGTTGTAAAAGATATCGGCGGGAGAGGGATAAACTTGAGAGCAAAACGCCCGGGCTGGCCGGGCGTTTTGGAGGAAATCATTGCTGCTTTTTAGGCTGGTCTCGACGATGACCAATGTTCGAAAAGACGTTGAACACTTCACCCAGGCCGTAGATGGCACCGAGGATGATAGCCATCACTACTGGCACCATGATTACCGCGAATACCAGACTTTTCAACAACTCTAACATGGTTTTCTCCAGATCTTGTGAACGGCTTATTCTACCCTGAAAAGTAAGAAAAACATCCCCTTTTGTGCGGTGCGCTTTCCGCCCCCGGGCATTTGGGTCACAATAGCCTTTTTGCCAGGACACTGTTATGCAGGCCGAAATTCTCCTCACCCTACGACTTCAGCAGAAGCTTTTCGCCGATCCGCGGCGCATCGCCCTGTTAAAACAAATAGAACAAACTGGCTCGATTAGCCAGGGGGCCAAAAACGCCGGCATCAGCTATAAAAGCGCCTGGGATGCGATTAACGACATGAACACCCTGAGCGAACACACGCTGGTGGAGCGCGCCACCGGCGGGAAAGGCGGCGGCGGCGCCGTGTTGACGCGTTACGGGCAACGTCTGATCCAGCTCTACGATTTACTGGCGCAGATCCAGCAAAAAGCATTTGATGTGTTGAGCGATGACGACAATCTGCCGCTGGACAGCCTGCTGGGCGCCATCTCCCGTTTCTCCTTGCAGACCAGCGCCCGTAACCAGTGGTTTGGTACGGTGACCGGGCGTGACCATTCGCAGGTGCAGGAGCATATTGAGATCCTGCTCGCGGACGGCACGACGCGCCTGAAGGCCGCCATCACCGCACAAAGTGGTCAACGCCTTGGGCTGAACGAAGGTAAGGACGTGCTGGTATTACTCAAAGCCCCCTGGATCAGCATCACGCTTAATCCTGAGCAGGCCGCAGAAGCCGATAACCAGCTACGCGGACGTATCAGCCACGTCGAACGCGGTGCAGAACAGTGTGAAGTGCTGATGACCCTGCCGGATGGACAGCTGCTCTGCGCCACCGTGCCGGTGAACGACGCCACCGAATTAGAAGAAGGTGCTGTGGTGACCGCATATTTCAATGCAGACCGGGTAATTATCGCCACATTGTGCTAAGCGCATTGACAACCCTGCTAACAGTGAGTATCCCTGACATCTGTTGCTGCAAAAAATGGGATAACACATGCCATCATTGCATATTTCGCAAGGCACGTTTCGTCTTAGCGATACCCGTACCTTAACGCTGCCAGAGTTGACCCTGCGCGCCGGAGAAAGTTGGGCGTTTGTGGGCACGAACGGCAGCGGAAAATCGGCGCTGGCCCGCGCTCTGGCGGGTGAATTAACCCAGCTGAAGGGTGAACGCCGGTGCACCTTTACCCGGCTGACGCGCCTTTCCTTTGAACAGCTGCAAAAGCTGGTCAGCGATGAGTGGCAGCGTAACAATACCGATTTGCTCAGCCCCGGCGAAGAAGATACCGGCCGCACGACGGCGGAAATTATCCAGGATGAGATAAAAGATCCTGCCCGCTGCCAGCAGCTGGCGGAGCAATTTGGCATTACCGCCCTGCTTAACCGTCGCTTCAAATACCTCTCTACCGGCGAGACGCGCAAAACGCTGCTGTGCCAGGCGCTGATGAGCGAGCCGGAACTCCTGATCCTGGATGAACCCTTTGACGGGCTGGATGTGCAGTCCCGCGCGCAGCTGGCAGCATTGCTGGCGACGCTCAACCAGCAGGGATACACCCTTGTACTGGTCCTTAACCGCTTTGATGAGATCCCGGATTTCGTACACTATGCGGGCGTGCTGGCAGACTGTAGCCTGACCGAAACCGGCGAGAAAGCCGTGCTGCTGCGGCAGGCGCTGATTGCACAGCTGGCGCACAGTGAAAAACTGGACGGTATCGCCCTGCCGGAGCCGGATGCGCCTTCGGCACGCCACGGGCTGGATCCCGCTCAGCCGCGCATTGTGCTACGCGACGGGGTGGTTGCTTACGACGATCGCCCTATTCTTCATCACCTCAGCTGGAAGGTTAATCCTGGCGAGCACTGGCAGATCGTCGGCCCTAACGGGGCGGGTAAATCCACGCTGCTGAGCCTGATCACCGGCGATCACCCGCAGGGATACAGCAACGATCTGACCCTCTTTGGCCGTCGGCGCGGCAGCGGGGAAACCATCTGGGACATCAAAAAGCACATCGGCTATGTCAGCAGCAGCCTGCATCTGGACTACCGGGTGAGCACCTCGGTGCGAAACGTGATCCTCTCTGGCTTCTTTGACTCTATCGGTATTTATCAGGCGGTATCCGACAAGCAGCACAAGCTGGCGCAGCAGTGGCTGGATATTCTGGGCATGGATAATCGGATAGCCGATGCGCCATTCCACAGCCTGTCGTGGGGGCAGCAGCGGCTGGCACTGATCGTCCGCGCGCTGGTCAAACACCCTACGCTACTGATTCTGGACGAGCCGTTGCAGGGGCTGGATCCGCTTAACCGTCAGCTGATCCGCCGCTTTGTGGATATCCTGATTAGCGAAGGTGAAACCCAGCTGCTGTTTGTGTCCCACCATGCGGAGGATGCGCCATCCTGCATCACCCATCGGCTGGAATTTGTCCCGGACGGCGAGCATTACCGCTACCTGCTAAGCAAAATCGATTAACCTCTGGAGGGCGCTGCCCTCCGCTTTTCAGACAACCTGCAACAACACATCTCTATCTCTTTGATCTACAATGCACTCACTCTTTTAAAAAGCGGGTGTGAAAACCAGTGTAAACGATACCACTATTTTATCCCATGTCACACTTTTCGCGTCTCTGATATGCTATGGTTAATTCATACCATAAGCCTAATGGAGCGAAATATGCGAGTTCTGGTAACAGGTGGTAGCGGTTACATAGGAAGTCATACCTGTGTGCAACTGCTGCAAAGCGGCCACGATGTCGTCATTCTTGATAACCTGTGCAACAGTAAGCGCAGCGTGCTGCCGGTCATTGAACGCCTTTCGGGTAAACAGCCGACTTTCGTGGAAGGCGACATCCGCAATGAAGCGTTGATGACGGAAATCCTTCACGATCACGCGATTGAAACCGTTATCCACTTCGCCGGCCTGAAAGCGGTTGGCGAATCGGTGGCAAAACCGCTTGAGTACTATGACAACAACGTCAACGGTACCCTGCGCCTGATCTCCGCCATGCGTGCGGCGAACGTGAAAAACTTTATCTTCAGCTCCTCCGCCACCGTCTACGGCGATCAGCCAAAAATCCCTTACGTTGAAAGCTTCCCGACCGGTACGCCGCAAAGTCCGTACGGCAAAAGTAAGTTGATGGTGGAGCAGATCCTCACCGACCTGCAAAAAGCCCAGCCGGAGTGGAGCATCGCGCTGCTGCGCTACTTCAACCCGGTTGGCGCGCATCCGTCAGGGGATATGGGCGAAGATCCGCAGGGCATTCCTAATAACCTGATGCCCTATATCGCGCAGGTTGCCGTAGGGCGTCGCGAATCCCTGGCGATTTTTGGTAACGATTATCCCACCGAAGATGGCACCGGCGTACGCGATTACATTCACGTGATGGATCTGGCCGACGGCCACGTGGCGGCAATGCAGCAGCTGGCAGATAAACCGGGCGTGCATATTTACAACCTCGGCGCCGGGATCGGCAGTAGCGTACTGGATGTGGTGAATGCCTTCAGTAAAGCCTGCGGCAAGCCGGTGAATTATCACTTCGCGCCCCGCCGTGACGGCGACCTCCCGGCTTACTGGGCCGATGCCACCAAAGCGGATAAAGAGCTTAACTGGCGTGTCACCCGCACGCTTGATGAAATGGCACAGGATACCTGGCACTGGCAGTCACGCCATCCGCAGGGGTATCCGGACTAAGGATTTGTCATGACGAAATTCAATCCCGTCGATCACCCCCATCGTCGTTTTAACCCGCTCAGCGGGCAATGGATTTTGGTTTCACCGCATCGCGCCAAGCGCCCCTGGCAGGGGGCGCAAGAGACGCCTGCCAAACAGACGCTGCATCAGCACGATCCGGACTGCTTCCTCTGTCCAGGCAATACGCGCGTGACGGGCGATAAAAACCCCGATTACACAGGCACTTTCGTTTTTACTAACGACTTTGCCGCGCTGATGACCGATACGCCGGACGCGCCGGAAAGCCACGATCCGCTGATGCGCTGCGAAAGCGCCCGCGGTACCAGCCGCGTGATCTGCTTCTCTCCCGATCACAGCAAAACGCTGCCGGAGCTGAGCGTTGAGGCGTTGAAAGAGGTGGTTACTACCTGGCAAACGCAAACGGCGGAGCTGGGCCAGACCTACCCGTGGGTGCAGGTGTTTGAAAATAAAGGCGCGGCGATGGGGTGCTCAAACCCCCATCCGCACGGTCAGATTTGGGCGAACAGCTTCCTGCCAAATGAAGCCGAGCGTGAAGACCGACTGCAAAAAGCGTATTTCACCGAGAACGGTTCGCCGATGCTGGTGGATTACACCCAGCGTGAGCTGGCGGATGGCAGCCGTACCGTGGTGGAAACCGCGCACTGGCTTGCGGTAGTCCCTTACTGGGCGGCGTGGCCGTTTGAGACGCTGTTACTGCCTAAAGCCCATGTTCAGCGCATCGCGGACCTCAACGACGCCCAGCGTGACGACCTTGCGCTGGCGCTAAAAAAACTGACCAGCCGTTACGACAACCTCTTCCAGAGCTCTTTCCCCTACTCCATGGGCTGGCACGGCGCGCCGTTTAACGGCGAAGAGAATCAACACTGGCAGTTACATGCACACTTCTACCCGCCGCTGCTGCGTTCTGCGACGGTACGTAAATTCATGGTGGGCTATGAAATGCTGGCGGAAACCCAGCGTGACCTGACGGCGGAACAGGCGGCAGAACGTCTGCGTGCCGTTAGCGACGTCCATTATCGCGAATCAGGAGTCTAAAAAATGAGTCTGAAAGATAAAACACAATCCCTGTTTGCTGAGAAATTTGGCTACCCTGCCACCCATGTTATCCAGGCGCCAGGCCGCGTTAATCTGATCGGCGAGCACACCGACTATAACGACGGTTTTGTCCTGCCCTGTGCCATCGACTACCAGACGGTGATCAGCTGTGCGAAACGCGACGATCGTCACGTGCGGGTGATCGCTACGGATTACGACAACGAAATTGACGAATTTTCTCTCGATGCGCCGATCGTAACCCACGACAGCCAGCAGTGGTCGAACTATGTTCGCGGCGTGGTGAAGCACCTGCAAAAGCGTAACAAGAATTTCGGCGGGGCCGATCTGGTGATCAGCGGCAACGTGCCGCAGGGGGCGGGATTAAGCTCTTCTGCATCACTGGAAGTGGCGGTCGGCACCGTGTTCCAGCAGCTTTATCATCTGCCGCTGGACGGGGCGCAGATCGCCCTCAACGGTCAGGAAGCGGAAAACCAGTTCGTGGGCTGCAACTGCGGCATTATGGATCAGCTGATTTCCGCGCTGGGTAAGAAAGAACATGCTTTGCTGATTGACTGCCGCTCCCTCGGGACCAAAGCGGTTCCGCTGCCGAAAGGTGCGGCGGTGGTGATCATCAACAGTAACTTCAAACGCACCCTGGTGGGCAGCGAGTACAACACCCGCCGCGAACAGTGCGAAACCGGCGCGCGCTTCTTCCAGCAACCAGCCCTGCGTGATGTCTCACTTGATGAATTTAACAAGGTTGCTCACGAGCTGGATCCGGTTGTCACGAAGCGCGTGCGTCATATACTGACGGAAAATGCCCGTACCGTAGAAGCCGCCTCCGCGCTGGCAAAAGGTGATCTGAAACGGATGGGCGAGCTGATGGCAGAATCGCATGCCTCAATGCGTGACGATTTCGAAATCACCGTGCCGCAAATTGACACCCTGGTGGAAATTGTAAAAGCCACAATTGGCGACAAAGGCGGCGTACGTATGACCGGCGGTGGGTTTGGCGGGTGCGTCGTCGCCCTGGTGCCGGAAGAGCTGGTCCCTGCCATTCAGGACGCCGTGGCTAAACAGTACGAAGCCAAAACGGGCATCAAAGAAACTTTCTATGTCTGCAAAGCATCACAAGGAGCCGGACAGTGCTAAACGAAACACCTACACTCGCACCGGATGGTCTGCCGTATCGCCTGTTAACCCTGCGCAACAGCGCCGGGATGGTGGTTACGCTGATGGACTGGGGCGCAACGTTACTTTCTGCCCGCGTACCGATGCCTGACGGCAGCGTGCGCGAAACCTTGCTCGGCTGCGCATCGCCCGAGCAGTATATCGAGCAGACCGCGTTTCTGGGCGCATCCATCGGCCGCTACGCCAACCGCATCGCCAGAAGCCGGTTTACGCTGGACGGCGTAGAGTATTCCCTGCTTTCAAGCCAGGGTGAAAATCAGCTGCACGGCGGCCCGGAAGGATTTGATAAACGTCGCTGGAAGATTGTGCAGCAAAATGACGGTGAGGTCTGGTTCTCTCTGGACTCCCTCAACGGAGACCAGGGCTTCCCGGGCAATCTCACCGCAACCGCGCGCTTCACCCTGACTGAAGATAATCGCATCGCCATTGAGTACCGCGCCACGGTCGACAAGCCGTGCCCGGTCAACCTGACCAACCACGCCTATTTCAACCTTGACGGCAACCAGACCGATGTTCACAGCCACAAACTTCAGATCCTAGCGGACGCGTATCTGCCGGTCGATGAGATGGGTATCCCTTATCAGGGGCTGAAGCCAGTTAGCGGTAATAGCTTTGATTTCCGCCAGCCGAAAACCATCGCCCAGGATTTCCTCAATGATGACGATCAGCGTAAGGTGAAAGGCTACGACCACGCTTTCCTGTTGCAGGCGAAAGGCGATCTTTCTCAACCTGCCGCACAGGTCTGGTCGGCTGATGAGAAGTTACAGATGACGGTCTACACCACTGCCCCTGCCCTACAGTTCTACTCCGGTAACTTTCTGGAGGGGACAACGGCGCGTGAACATGACGCCTACAGCGCCTGGCAAGGACTGGCGCTGGAGAGCGAGTTCCTGCCGGACTCGCCTAACCATCCTGAATGGCCGCAGCCGGACTGCGTGCTACGTCCGGGTGAAGAGTACGTGAGCGTCACCGAGTATCATTTCATTCCGCGCGCTTAATGTCCGGCGGCGCTACGCATGTGCGGGCCTGCGAATGAAGGCCGGATAAGCGAAGCGCCATCCGGCAAAAAAGCCAGCCCTCCCGACGAGGGCTTTTTTCTGCTCCGCTTGCTGAAAATAGCGGCGATCGCAGACAAAATCATAACCCTTGATTCACATGCATCTTACACTCTCGAACTATTTTCGCTATGGTTAGGGTTAAGCGTTGCTGCTGGCACAGTCACGGCAATATAATGAGAATTGTTATCATTCAAAATGCTTGAGGAGTAAGAAATGGCTAATACTAAGCTTGTCCTGGTGCGCCACGGCGAAAGCCAGTGGAACAACGAAAACCGCTTCACCGGTTGGTATGACGTTGATCTGTCCGAGAAAGGCGTGAGCGAAGCAAAAGCGGCAGGTAAGCTGCTGAAAGAAGAAGGCTTCACCTTTGACTTTGCTTACACCTCTGTGCTGAAACGTGCCATCCATACCCTGTGGAACGTTCTGGACGAGCTGGATCAGGCCTGGCTGCCGGTTGAGAAATCCTGGAAACTGAACGAGCGTCACTACGGTGCGCTGCAAGGTCTGAACAAAGCGGAAACCGCAGAAAAATACGGTGACGAGCAGGTTAAGCAGTGGCGTCGTGGTTTTGCAGTCACGCCTCCAGAGCTGAGCAAAGATGACGAGCGCTACCCGGGTCACGATCCGCGTTACGCGAAGCTGACTGAGGCTGAACTGCCGCAGACCGAAAGCCTGGCGCTGACCATCGACCGCGTTGTGCCTTACTGGAACGAAACCATTCTGCCACGCCTGAAAAGCGGCGAGCGCGTCATTATCGCTGCTCACGGTAACTCCCTGCGTGCGCTGGTGAAATACCTGGACAACATGGGCGAAGATGAGATCCTCGAGCTGAACATCCCTACCGGCGTGCCGCTGGTGTACGAGTTCGACGAAAACTTCAAGCCAGTTAAACATTACTACCTGGGTAACGCCGACGAAATCGCTGCAAAAGCGGCGGCCGTGGCGAACCAGGGTAAAGCGAAGTAATATTCGCCAGACATAAAAAAAGCGTGGAGCAATCCACGCTTTTTTATTGCCCGCGACAAACTTAGCCGCGACGCGCTTTTACCGCATCCGCCAGCTGACGGAGGATCGCATCGGTATCGTCCCAGCCAATGCAGGCATCCGTCACGCTCTTACCGTAGACCAGCGGCTCGCTGCCCTCCAGGTTCTGGTTGCCTTCCACCAGATGGCTCTCAATCATTACCCCAATCACTGCGCGTTCACCGCTGGCGATTTGCTGACAAACATCTGCGCCGACTTCCATCTGCTTTTTGAACTGTTTGCTGGAATTCGCATGGCTGAAGTCGATCATCACCTGCGGCGGCAGACCTGCTTTTTCCAGCCCGGCCTTCACCTCTGCCACGTGTTTAGCGCTGTAGTTAGGCTCTTTACCGCCGCGCAGAATGATATGGCAATCGCCGTTACCGCTGGTGTTCACGATAGCCGAGTGGCCCCACTTGGTCACCGACAGGAAGCAGTGCGGCGCGCCAGCCGCATTGATGGCATCAATGGCGACCTTAATAGTGCCATCAGTGCCATTTTTGAAACCCACCGGGCATGACAGGCCAGACGCCAGCTCGCGGTGCACCTGAGATTCAGTCGTACGCGCGCCAATAGCGCCCCAGCTCATCAGGTCTGCCAGATACTGCGGGGTGATCATATCGAGGAATTCACCGGCAGCAGGCAGCCCGCTGTCGTTAATTTCCAGCAGCAGCTTACGCGCAATACGCAGGCCGTCGTTGATCTGGAAACTGTTGTCCATGTGCGGATCGTTGATCAGCCCTTTCCAGCCCACGGTGGTACGCGGTTTTTCGAAATAAACGCGCATCACGATTTCCAGTTCGTCTTTCAACTCCTCACGCAGGGCCAGCAGACGCGACGCATACTCTTTGGCCGCAGCAGGATCGTGAATGGAGCATGGGCCAATCACCACCAGAAGACGATCGTCGCTCCCTTTGAGGATCTTGTGGATCGCCTTGCGGGCATGAGACACCGTGTTGGCGGCATTTTCGGTGGCGGGGAATTTTTCAAGGAGCGCTACGGGAGGTAATAACTCATTGATCTCTTTAATGCGTAAATCGTCGTTCTGATAATTCATCTTCTTTCCGGCTCTGCCATATCTTTAGTAATGAAAGCAATGCTTTCAATCTAACTTGTCGGCCCCGAAGTGTAAACGGGCTTTTACACTTCACGCAGATAATTCCTGGAATTCAGCTAAAATACGCAACAAAATAGCGAAAAATGAGATCTGGCCTAAACTTTTTACTTGTAACGACTGAATTTAAATATTTCTACGCGATTCCATCCTGACATAACTCGGGAAACTGGGATCTTTCGCCACTGAACAAGATGCACTGTTGGAGAATGTTATCCAGCGTAACGATAAGAACAGGAGCACCATGATGAAAATGACGAAACTGACTACGCTTTTCCTGACGGCAACCCTTACCCTGGCAAGCGGTAGCGTACTGGCAGCCGATACCGGCTCTTCCGGCAGCAACGGCGACGCGAATGCCGCTGCCGAAGCGGGCCAAGTTGCGCCGGACGCAAAACAGAATATTGCGCCGAATAATGTTGATAACAACAATATCAACACGGGCAATACCAATACCGGCGGTACGAACACCGGCACGATGAATCATGACGGTATGAGCACTGACGAGGTTCATAAAAACTCAATGTGTAAAGACGGCAAATGCCCGGACCCGAATGACAAAGTGGGCAGCGATGCCGATACCAAAACAGACGGTACGACTCAGTAACCTTCTGTAAGGTAAAAGAGGGAGAGCGAATGCTCTCCTTTTTTATTTAAGCTCTTAAAAACGCTACACTAAAAATAATAATAAATCAGGAACGATACCATGGCGCACTCCCACTCCCATCCTCCCGCTGCTGGCGATGAAAATGCCAAACGGCTTCTGCTGGCCTTCGGCGTCACCGCCACCTTTATGATCATAGAAGTGATCGGCGGGCTGATATCCGGCTCTCTGGCGCTGCTGGCCGATGCCGGGCATATGCTGACTGACGCTGCCGCGCTCCTGTTTGCTCTGCTGGCCGTGCAGTTTGCCCGTCGCCCTCCCAATGCCCGCCACACCTTTGGCTGGCTCAGACTGACCACGCTTGCTGCCTTCGTGAATGCGATTGCACTGGTGGTGATTACTATTCTTATCGTCTGGGAGGCTTTTCAGCGCTTTCGGCATCCCCAACCGGTAGCCGGAACAACGATGATGGTCATCGCCGTTGCCGGGTTGGTCGCCAATATTCTGGCGTTCTGGATATTGCACCGCGGCAGCAGCGAAAAAAATCTGAACGTGCGGGCCGCGGCGCTTCATGTGCTGGGCGATCTGCTGGGTTCTGTGGGTGCCATCGTAGCGGCGCTGATTATTATGGGCACGGGCTGGACCCCTATCGACCCGATTCTTTCCGTGCTGGTATCGTGCCTGGTATTGCGCAGTGCCTGGCGGCTATTGAAAGAGAGTGTTAACGAGTTGCTGGAAGGCGCTCCCACGTCGCTGGATATTGGCGAGCTAAAACGCAATCTGTGTCGCTCCATTCCTGAAGTTCGTAACGTTCACCACGTTCACGTCTGGCTGGTGGGAGAGAAACCGCTTATGACGCTGCACGTTCAGGTTATCCCGCCCCACGATCACGATGCGTTGCTTGAGCGTATTCAGCACTTCCTTGAGCATCACTACGAAATTGCCCACGCCACCATTCAGATGGAGTATCAGCCGTGTAACGGGCCAGACTGTCACCTGAACGAGGCGCAGTCCGGCCATTCACATGCCCATCACCATTAACGGGAAAGCGCGCGAGAGCCACGCTCACGCGCGCTGTTAATCCACATACGGCTGCCGTTCAGGGCAATGAAGGTCAGCAGCATGTACTCCAGCGACATGGCATACACGCCCTGACGGGCAAAAATCACCACGCTTATCACGTTAATGACTACCCACAGCAGCCAGTTCTCCACGTATTTACGGGTCATCAGGATCATCGCGGCAATCGACAGCACCATCATGCTGGAATCCCAGAAGGGGAAGGCATCCGGCTGAAGTTCAGGCATCGTCACGTTTAATCCCAGACCCGACATCACCGAGACCGCCACGCGCGTCAGGAAGGCAAATACCGAATCAATAAAGACCGTCATAAAGCCAATAGCCACCACGCAGGCAGCGAACCAGGCGATGGCTTTTGGCAACGGTAGCCAGCGGATTTGTAGCTCCGCCTCCTGCTGACTGTTTTGCCGCGACCAGGCATACCAGCCATAGATATTGGCCGCGAAAAAGAACACCTGTAGAAGCAGGCTGGCGTAGAGCTGGATCTGGAAGAAGATAATCGCAAACAGCGTGACGTTAATCAGCCCGAACGCATAGTTGCTGATCTTCTCAAGGCTGGCCAGCCAGATACAGAGTAATCCGGCCAGCGTCCCTACCGCTTCAATCCACGACAGGTCATAGCCGCCCGCACCAATCGGGATATGAACCAGGATGTTCTGTGTGCTAAAAAAATCCATTTTTTCTCCGGGGCGTAATGAGTTAAGTACGTAGTGTAGCCGCAAAATCCAGCATACGGTTAAGCGGAATTAACGCGCCTTCACGCAGGGTGGCATCCACGTGGATTTCATGCGCTGCGCCACCGTTCTCCAGCCCCTCCGCAATCGCCTTGAGTCCATTCATCGCCATCCACGGGCAATGCGCGCAGCTGCGACAGGTCGCCCCTTCTCCGGCGGTCGGCGCTTCGAGCAATACTTTTTCCGGCACGGCCTGCTGCATCTTGTAGAAGATACCGCGGTCGGTCGCCACAATGAGCTGTTTGTGCGGCAGGGTTTTCGCGGCATGTATAAGCTGGCTGGTGGAGCCGACGGCATCCGCCATGTCGACGATGGACTGCGGGGATTCCGGGTGCACGAGAATGGCGGCGTCCGGGTATAACCCTTTCATGCGTGTCAGTGCCTGGGTCTTAAACTCGTCGTGAACGATACAGGCACCCTGCCAGCACAGCACATCCGCACCGGTCTGTTTTTGCACGTAATTTCCCAGATGGCGATCGGGCGCCCAGATGATTTTCTCCCCCAGGCTGTCCAGATGTTCAATCAACTCAACGGCGATACTGGACGTCACTACCCAGTCTGCCCGGGCCTTTACAGCAGCGGAGGTGTTGGCGTAGACCACAACGGTACGGTCGGGGTGGGCATCACAAAAGGCGGTGAACTCGTCAATCGGGCAACCGAGGTCGAGGGAACATTCAGCGTTCAGCGTCGGCATCAGAACCGTTTTTTCCGGGCTGAGGATTTTTGCCGTTTCCCCCATAAAACGAACGCCCGCGACCAGCAGCGTGGAGGCAGGATGTTTAGCACCGAAACGCGCCATCTCCAGGGAGTCTGAGATACAGCCGCCCGTCTCTTCCGCCAGTTGCTGAATTTCCGGGTCGGTGTAGTAATGCGCCACCATCACCGCATCACGCTCTTTAAGAAGGCGCTTGATTTTCTCACGATAAAACTGCTTCTCATCCCGGCTTAGCGGAGCAGGCTTCGGCGGGAAGGGATAGATTGCGGTTTCGGGATTAAACATCACACTCATTATGGCTTCTCGTTTTGCTGGCTTAACAATATTGCCTTTCTTTTGCATGAGATAACAAAAATGAGGCAATGGTGTTTTATATACTAAACAAGATAGCGAATCTGAGGGGAAATGTCATCGGGAATTGATGCTGGCGGCAATTGTCGGGTGGCGGCTTCGCCTTACCCGACCTACAAAGCACGGGCGAACGACAGATAGCAAAAAGGCGCCTTTAGGGCGCCTTTCTACATTGGTGGGTCGTGCAGGATGACTCGGCTTCGCCTCGCCCTTCGGGCCGTTGCTAAAGCAACGTTATCCTTCACGTTTAATATCTGAGTAAGACATTAAAATTGGTGGGTCGTGCAGGATTCGAACCTGCGACCAATTGATTAAAAGTCAACTGCTCTACCAACTGAGCTAACGACCCATTCGGGTGTTGCCTGAATTATCACTCGGAACCAATAAAATTGGTGGGTCGTGCAGGATGACTCGGCTTCGCCTCGCCCTTCGGGCCGTTGCTAAAGCAACGTTATCCTTCACGTTTAATATCTGAGTAAGACATTAAAATTGGTGGGTCGTGCAGGATTCGAACCTGCGACCAATTGATTAAAAGTCAACTGCTCTACCAACTGAGCTAACGACCCGAGTGGTGGGTGATGACGGGCTCGAACCGCCGACCCCCTCCGTGTAAAGGAGATGCTCTACCAACTGAGCTAATCACCCACTCTGTACTGCCGGAACTGCTTTAAGTGGTGGGTCGTGCAGGATTCGAACCTGCGACCAATTGATTAAAAGTCAACTGCTCTACCAACTGAGCTAACGACCCACTTTTGCGCTGCTTTCACGTTGTTTGATATCCCGTGGCAACGGCGGCATATATTACTGATTTAAGAATTCAGCGCAACAAAAATTTCGATGAAGATCACTTAACTGCTTAGGAATCATTCTGCACGACCAGAAATAACGCGATTTCTGGTCATGCGGTAATCAACCCATCGAACTCAAACGTTTTTGCGCTTGTTTAGCGCCGTCGGTACCCGGGAATTTCGCAACCACCTGCTGATAAACCGCTTTGGCTTTTGCAGTGTCGCCTTTGTCCTGCATGATCACGCCGACTTTATACATCGCATCAGGCGCTTTCGGTGATTTCGGGTAATTTTTCACCACAGAGGCAAAATAAAACGCCGCATCATCCTTTTTACCCTTGTTGTAATTCAACTGACCCAGCCAGTAGTTCGCATTTGGCTGGTAAGTGGAATCAGGGTACTTCTTAACGAAGTTCTGAAACGCAACGATAGCATCGTCCTGACGCGATTTGTCCTGCACCAGGGCAATGGCCGCGTTATAGTCCGTATTCGCGTCACCGCTCTGTACAGGCGCACCAGACGACGCGGAAGCATCTGCCGCAGGTGCAGGCGCTGCCGCACCGCTTTGATCGCCTGCCGCTGGCTGGGCTGCTGCTCCGCCGCTGTTCAGGCTATCCATCTGCAACAAGATTTGCTTCTGGCGCTCCACAACCTGATTAAGCTGATACTGACTCTCCTGGATCTGACCACGGAGAGAATCAATATCATTCTGGTTATCGGAAAGCTGCTGCTGGAGTTGAGTTAAAAGCTGGCTGTGAGCGTTAGAAATACGCTCGAGTTGAGTGACCCGGTCTTCTACCGAGCCTGAGCCGACACTACTGATTGGTGCCTGAGCAAAAGCGGCCCAGGGGGCCGCTATTCCAACCAGTAACGACAGACTCATCAGATGATGTCTGAAGTTACTGCTCATGCAATTCTCTTAGTAAACAAGTACGGCACGACGGTTTTTGGAGTAAGCCGCTTCGTCGTGACCCAGTACTGCTGGTTTTTCTTTACCGTAAGAAACGATGGAGATCTGGTCAGCAGAAACGCCTTTACCCTGGAGGTACATTTTAACAGCGTTTGCACGACGTTCACCCAGGGAGATGTTGTACTCCGGAGTACCACGTTCGTCCGCGTGACCTTCTACGGTGACTTTGTAAGACGGGTTGCTACGCAGGAAGTTTGCGTGCGCATCCAGCATCGCAGCGAAGTCAGAACGGATGTCGTATTTATCCAGATCGAAGTAAACGATGTTGTTCTGCTGTAACTGCTGCATCTGAAGACGCGCTTGCTCTTCAGAAGACATATTGCCATTGCCGTTAGCGTCCATACCGGTGCCGGCACCCATCATGCCTTCGCCGCTCTGGTCATTGCTTGCGTTCTTGTTAGAAGAACACGCTGCGATTGCCATAACAGGCAGAGCGATCATCAGCCCCTTCAGCACTTTGTTCAGTTGCATTTCTAAGATTCCTTTAGTAATCAATTAATTATTATTACAGATACGGCGACCAGGCAGGTGATTTTACCTGTCCATCAGTTGCCGGAAGACGCGCTTTGAAACGCCCATCTGTAGAAACCAGATTCAGCACGGATCCCATCCCCTGAGAAGAGCTGTAGATTACCATGGTGCCGTTAGGTGCCAGACTTGGCGTTTCATCCAGGAACGTTGACGACAGTATTTGTACGCCCCCCGTTACCAGATCTTGTTTGGCAATGTGCTGCTGACCACCCGCAGTGCTGACCATTACCATTGTTTTACCATCGGCACTGACGTCAGCATCCTGGTTCTGAGAACCTTCCCAGGTAATACGCTGCGCTGCTCCGCCGTTGATATTCACTTTATAAACTTGTGGACGACCTGCCTGGTCAGACGTAAAGGCCAGATTCTGGCTGTCCGGGAACCAGGTTGGCTCAGTGTTGTTGCTACGACCATCCGTGACCTGACGGATCTGACCAGAACCAATATCCATCACGTACAGGTTCAGGCTACCGGTTTTAGACAGGGCAAACGCCAGTTTAGTCCCATCCGGAGAGAACGCAGGTGCACCGTTGTGACGCGGGAATGACGCAACCTGACGCACAGCACCGTTAGAGAGCGTCTGGATAACCAGCGCGGAACGGCCGCTTTCGAAGGTTACGTACGCCAGCTTAGAGCCGTCCGGAGACCATGCCGGAGACATCAGCGGCTGCGGAGAACGGTGTACGGTAAACTGGTTGTAGCCATCGTAGTCAGAGACGCGCAGCTCATAAGGGAACTGGCCGCCGTTGGTCTGTACTACGTACGCGATACGGGTACGGAACGCACCTTTAATACCGGTCAGCTTCTCGAACACTTCGTCACTCGCAGTATGACCTGCGTAACGCAGCCACTGCTTGTTCACTTTATAGGTGTTTTGAGCCAGAACGGTACCCGGCGCCCCGCCGGTATCCACCAGCTGATAAGCGACGTTATAGCCACCGTCTGGTGCAGGGGTAACCTGTCCGACAACCACCGCGTCAATACCCAAAGCAGACCATGCGGCAGGCTGAACTTCCTGCGCAGTACCCGGCTGCTGTGGCAGACGAGAACGATCTAAGGGATTAAATTTACCGCTGTTACGCAGGTCAGCTGCGACAATGCCGCCAATATCTTCAGGCGCGGCACCTGGCCCTGCCCACTGGAACGGAACGACACCGATTGGACGCGCCGAGTCCACCCCTTGGGTGATCTCGATACGTACTTCTGCGTGCAGTACAGCTGCCCACAGCATTAAAAAACCAAATGCTACACGTAATGCCTGCTTCATCATATCTCCCTTATCTGGGTAACCTTACCCACGATAATTTAGCAGAATGTTAACAAACCCAAATAGACAAAACTACTTATCCTGTTTACGACAATAGACTGTTTTTCATACTTCCGTTAGAGGAGATGATTACAGCTTAAAGTCCAGTTTGGCATCTTTTATCTTTTCATAAACAGCCTCATTAGGCGGTTTAGGAATGTTCGCCGATCTTGCGGCGGCCAACGCTGCCTGACAAAGCGCAGGATCGCCCCCTTCAGACGTCACACTTTTTAACCTGCCATCTGGCGCAAGATTAATATGCAATACGCACTGCTTGCCCTGATACAGGCCTGCATCAAAGAGGCGGCTTTGAATCGCAACCTGGATCTGCTTAGCGTAAGCACTAATATCTGCACCAGTCGCCCCACCGTTGGCGCCGGAGGTACCGCTGTCTTTCGACGGCTGGCCACTGCCTTTCGCTCCACCGCCTGTTTTCGGTGCATTTTTACCGGAACTCAGGTCGCCAAGCAGGTCGTCAACACCGGCGGCAGCGGCGGCTTTTTCAGCAGCAGCCTTTTTCGCTGCGGCTTTTTCGGCAGCCGCTTTTTTATCGGCAGCGGCTTTCGCGGCGGCGGCTTTTTTATCTGCGGCGGCCTTCTCTGCGGCAGCGGCTTTTTCTGCCGCAGCTTTCTCAGCGGCGGCCGCTTTTTTGGCAGCATCGGCAGCCGCTTTCTTCTCTGCTTCCTGCGCAGCTTTTTTGGCGGCTTCCGCTTCGGCTTTCTTCTGCGCATCCGCTGCGGCTTTCTTCGCGGCTTCAGCTTCTGCTTTCTTCTGTGCATCAGCAGCGGCTTTCTTCGCGGCTTCGGCCTCTGCTTTCTTCTGTGCGTCAGCAGCCGCTTTCTTAGCCGCTTCTGCGGCTAATTTCGCCTGTGCATCTGCCTGCGCCTTCGCGTCTGCTGCGGCTTTGGCTGCCGCCTCTTCCGCCTGCTTCTGCTGTTCCTGCGCTTTTTTCGCTGCGGCTTCAGCCTGTTTCTGCTGCTCCGCCTGCTCTTTGGCGGCTTCCTGCGCCTGCAAACGCTCTTTCTCAAGCTGCTTCAGACGTTCCTGCTCGGCGGCCTGCTTTTCACGCAGCTCTTCCGCCTGCTGTTGCGCCTGTTTTTCACGCTGCTCTTCCGCACGTTTTGCGCTCGCCTGCTGTTGTTGCTGGCGATTATAGTTCTGCACTACCGCACCGGGATCCACCATGACGGCGTCGATGGACGAGCCTCCACCGCCTCCCGATGCATCAATGTGCTCATCGAACGAACTCCAGATCAGCGCTGCAAAAAGAATCACGTGCAGCACTGCGGAGACGATTATCGCTCGCTTAAGCTTGTCGTTCTGTTCGGTTGCCTTTGACACTATCGGTTCCCAAAAACTACGCAGATGATCAAATAGGCTGAGTCATTAAGCCAACTGACTTAACGCCCGCGCTATGTAGCAAGTTCAGCGCTTTGATAATTTCATCATATGGTACGTCTTTCGCACCACCGATTAAGAAGACCGTCTTCGGATTTGACTCCAGGCGTCGTTGCGCTTCAGCAATAACCTGCTCTGGCGGAAGCTGATCCATACGATCTTTCTCGACCACCACGCTATACTGCCCTACGCCGGAAACCTCAATGATGACCGGAGGATCGTCATTGGTGCTTACCGCCTGTGATTCTGTTGCATCCGGCAGATCAACTTCCACGCTCTGGGTGATGATGGGCGCTGTCGCCATAAAGATCAGCAGCAGCACCAGCAGCACGTCCAGTAACGGAACGATATTGATTTCGGACTTGAGCTCGCGACGACCTCGTCCACGCGATCTGGCCATGGTTTACCCCTTGTTGCTCTCGGTGCTGGTAAACGCCTGACGATGCAGAATCGCGGTGAACTCTTCCATAAAGTTGTCGTAGTTCAGTTCCAGTTTGTTCACGCGCTGGTTCAGACGGTTGTACGCCATTACCGCCGGAATTGCGGCGAACAGACCGATTGCGGTCGCGATCAGTGCTTCTGCGATACCCGGTGCAACCATCTGCAACGTTGCCTGCTTCACCGCGCCCAGCGCGATAAAGGCGTGCATAATCCCCCAAACCGTACCAAACAGGCCGATATACGGGCTGATGGAGCCAACGGTTCCGAGGAAAGGAATGTGCGTTTCAAGATTTTCCAGCTCGCGGTTCATGGAGATACGCATCGCACGCGACGCCCCTTCCACGACGGCTTCCGGCGCATGATTGTTTGCCCGGTGCAGACGAGCAAACTCTTTGAATCCGCTATAGAAAATTTGTTCGGAGCCGGTCAGGTTTTCACGGCGCCCCTGGCTCTCCTGATACAGACGAGAAAGCTCAATACCCGACCAGAACTTATCTTCAAAGGCTTCGGCTTCGCGGCCAGCGGCATTGAGGATACGCGTTCTCTGGATAATGATGGCCCAGGATGCGATTGAAAAACCAATCAAAATCAACATGATAAGTTTAACCAGAAGGCTTGCCTTCAGGAACAAATCAAGGATATTCATGTCAGTCACTGCTTAAACTCCGCGACAATAGACTTAGGAAGCGCACGAGGCTTCATTATGGTTGGATCAACACAAACAATCAGGACTTCAGCTGAGTTCAGTACCGTGTTCTCTGCATTGACTATCCGCTGCGTGAAAACCAGTGAAGTTCCGCGCATTGATGTAATTTCTGTTTGGACTTCGAGCATATCGTCGAGTCTGGCAGGCGCAAAATACTCAAGCGTCATCTTGCGTACCACGAAGGCAACTCGCTCAGCCAACAGCACCTGTTGACTAAAGTGATGATGGCGCAGCATCTCTGTGCGTGCCCGTTCATAAAAAGCAACGTAGCTGGCGTGGTAGACCACACCACCGGCATCGGTATCTTCGTAATAGACACGTACCGGCCATCGAAACAGCGTTGTATTCACTTTACATCCCGGTAATACAAGAAAATTGGAGCTTTCAAACTTTGCTACTATACGCGCGGGAATGCTGGTTTGGAATGGGGGAAAGTAAACGGAGAGTAAATTTTTATGGGCTCGGGTAAGCCCATAACGTTAACGGACATTTCTTATTCAGAAGAAGAAGAAAATCAAACCGGCGAGGAGAACCAGATCGGCAATCAGTGGGCAGAAGATGCCTTGCCAGTGAAGGGCTTTCGGACGAAAGCCGACACCGTGAATCACACCTGCGCACACCGCCCACATCATCAGGAAGCCGTGCCAGATCTCAAGCTCGCTGGTTTTTGCCGCGAAGCGCGACGGGTCCCAGAAGATACAGCCAGCCAGCAGTAATGCCATCACTAAAGAAAGCGCCCGCAAGGGGCGCTTATCCATTACCGCATACAGCGTTGCGATAATATTCATCAGTGTTTTTCTTCACCCGCTTTAGACGCTTCTACATGCTCAAGCGCCAGGGCAGTGATGACACCAAATGCACAGGCAAGAAGCGTCCCTAAAATCCATGCGAAATACCACATATTCAGCTCCTTACTTAGTACATAGAGTGGGTGTTGCTTTCGATATGTTCTTTAGTAATACGACCGAACATTTTCCAGTAACACCAGATTGTGTATGCCAGAACAATCGGAACGAACACGCAAGCAACATAGGTCATTAAGTTCAGCGTCATATGGCTGGACGTTGCATCCCACATGGTCAGGCTAGCGTTCATCATGGTGCTGGACGGCATCACGAATGGGAACATGGCAATACCCGCCGTCAGGATGATGCACGCCAGCGTCAGTGAGGAGAACACGAACGCCAGAGCGCCTTTCTCCAGACGAGACGTCAGCACGGTCAGCAGCGGCAGCAGCACACCCAGAGCCGGGATAGCCCACAGCGCAGGGGTATTATTGAAGTTCACCAGCCATGCACCGGCCTGACGCGCCACTTCTTTAGTCAGCGGGTTAGACGGCGCAGTATGGTTGATCGCGGAGGTCACCACGTATCCATCAATACCGTACACCACCCACACGCCTGCCAGAGCGAAGCAGACCAGAGTCACCAGCGCCGCCACCTGAGCGGTAGCACGGGAACGCAGGTGCAGTTCACCCACGGTACGCATCTGAAGATAAGTTGCGCCCTGCGTGATGATCATCGCCACGCTCACCACGCCCGCCAGCAGACCAAACGGATTCAGCAGCTGGAAGAAGTTACCGGTGTAGAACAGACGCATGTATTCGTCGACGTGGAACGGCACACCCTGCAACAGGTTACCGAACGCCACACCAATGACCAGCGGAGGAACGAAGCTACCGATGAAGATGCCCCAGTCCCACATGTTACGCCAGCGGGTGTCTTCAATCTTGGAACGGTAGTCAAAACCGACCGGACGGAAGAATAAAGAGGCCAGCACCAGAATCATCGCCACATAGAAGCCGGAGAACGCAGCCGCGTAAACCATCGGCCAGGCAGCGAACAGCGCGCCGCCTGCGGTGATCAGCCACACCTGGTTACCGTCCCAGTGCGGGGCGATGGAGTTAATCATGATTCGACGCTCGGTGTCATTACGACCGAGGAAACGGGTGAGCATGCCCACGCCCATGTCGAAACCATCGGTGACCGCAAAACCAATCAGCAGAACACCGATCAGCAGCCACCAGACAAAACGCAATACTTCATAATCGATCATTTGATGACTCCTGTCTTAGCGTGCCGGCTGAGTAGTCGCAGCAGACTGCTCGTAGTGGTAGCGACCGGTTTTCAGGCTGCTTGGGCCAAGGCGCGCGAACTTGAACATCAGGAACAGTTCAGCCACCAGGAACAGGGTGTACAGACCGCAAATCAGCAGCATGGAGAAGATCAGGTCACCTGCGGTCAGGGAGGAGTTCGCTACCGCCGTTGGCAGCACCTCACCGATCGCCCACGGCTGACGACCATATTCCGCAACAAACCAGCCGGACTCGATAGCAATCCATGGCAGTGGGATACCGTACAGCGCCGTGCGCAGCAGCCATTTTTTCTCACCGATACGGTTACGAATGACTGACCAGAACGAGGCGGCGATGATCAGCAGCATGATAATGCCGCAACCCACCATGATGCGGAACGCGAAGTACAGCGGCGCAACGCGTGGAATAGAGTCTTTGGTTGCCATCTGAATTTGCGCTTCCGTCGCGTCGGAGACGTTCGGGGTATAGCGTTTCAGCAGCAGACCGTAACCGAGGTCTTTCTTCACGTCGTTAAATTGATCGCGAACGGCCTGGTCGGTAGAGCCAGCGCGCAGCTGTTCCAGCAGTGAGTAGGCTTTCATCCCGTTACGGATACG
This sequence comes from Enterobacter cloacae complex sp. IR5418, assembly GCF_049238105.1. NCBI lineage: Bacteria > Pseudomonadati > Pseudomonadota > Gammaproteobacteria > Enterobacterales > Enterobacteriaceae > Enterobacter > Enterobacter cloacae complex sp. IR5418. Next base: position 181,426 of record NZ_JBMKHS010000004.1, read on the forward strand.
CTCTTCATGCTGCACCATCAGATCTTTCAGGCCAGTCACCTGTTTGTCGACGGAGCGCGTGGCGATAATACCCAGAGCGTAAGGAATTTGAATGGCGAAGCGGTTTTCCTGTGCTTCCTGATCGGGCACACCGAACAGGGTAAACGCGGCTGGCGCTGGCTGGGTTTCCCATTCAGCTTCAATTGCGGCCAGTTTGGTTTTCTGCACGTCGCCCATTTCGTAACCGGATTCATCACCCAGAACAATAACAGACAGAATCGCGGCCATACCGAAGCTTGCTGCAATAGCGAAAGAACGCTTGGCGAACGCGAAGTCACGGCCGCGCAGCATATAGTAGGAGCTGATGCCCAGCACGAACATCGCGCCGCACACATAGCCAGACGCCACGGTGTGAACGAACTTAACCTGGGCAACCGGGTTCAGGACCAGCTCAGCGAAGCTGACCATCTCCATACGCATGGTTTCGAAGTTGAAATCAGACGCAATGGGGTTTTGCATCCAGCCGTTCGCCACCAGGATCCACAGTGCGGACAAGTTGGAGCCTAATGCCACCAGCCAGGTTACCGCCATATGCTGGACTTTACCCAGACGGTCCCAACCGAAGAAGAACAGACCTACAAAGGTGGATTCGAGGAAGAAGGCCATCAGACCTTCAATGGCCAGCGGCGCACCGAAAATATCCCCGACATAGTGGGAATAGTAAGACCAGTTGGTTCCGAACTGGAACTCCATGGTCAGACCGGTTGCCACGCCCAGCGCAAAGTTGATACCAAACAACTTGCCCCAGAACTTGGTCATATCTTTATAAATCTGTTTGCCGGAGAGGACGTAAACCGTTTCCATGATGGCCAGCAGGAACGCCATACCGAGCGTCAGCGGCACAAACAGGAAGTGGTACATCGCGGTCAAGGCAAACTGTAAGCGCGACAGTTCGACTACGTCTAACATTATGACTCCTTGCTCATCGCATGAAGACTCCGAGAGTGAACCCCGTTAGATAAGGATCCACACGCATGCCCCAATACAAAGTTATCTGCGTCCCTTCTTCGTTGCTTATTCTCAACAGGAGGAAAAAGCAATGATGAAAGGTTACAAATACGTTAAGAAAAAACCAAATTGATCCCGTAAATATAATACGCTGCAAAACCCTTACAATAAACAGGTTTTTATTCGAACAGATTTACGTTTTTCGACGGCGATCAATTTATAGCAAAATTACCACTTTTCGGCCATTTTGATCGGGAACAATTTAACGCCTTTTGGAGCCTTTTTCCAAGGATTAAACATTGATTTAAATCAAAATCAGCCAGAACTGTTAATGATGTTTCTTTGTGATGCGGATAGTAAAGGCCTTGTTAAGGATATGTATATTTAAAGGCATTGATGGTTATAAAAGCCAGAAGAAGATATAAATAGTTGTGATTTTTATTAACGCCCGTGAAAAAACACGTTTTGCAGGAAGACAAACCTATAATGTTAGCCGCTTCACAGTATTTTTCTTTTACTTTGCTACCAGCCCAAATGATTACATTTTATTCACTTTTATAACCTCAAAATTAACACCCTTTCGTGACTATTTGATGAAATAAAGGCCGCAGGTGATGCGGCCTTTATATTGTTATGAGGATGACCTTTCAATTTTTATGCTGAAGGTGCGTGACTGGCCTGGCCGGAATGGCCCCGTAATACCCGAGCCGTCCTCCCCCTGCGCGTTAACGGCCTCATTCATGTCCGTTTCGCAACACGCCAGAACAGCACGGTTCACCGACAGCGCCACATCGCAGGTGCGGGTCTCCGACGGGTTGTACAGACGCAGAATCATCTCATCACGATCTTCCGCCTTTTTCAGCGCACTGAGCACACATCCATTTGGCGTCAGCGTTAGCAGGCTGTAGCTACAGGGCGTGGTGAAAGAGGCACGATTAAGCTTCATCGCATCCCACGGAATTTTGTTATAGCAGTGCACCGGCGTTAACCACGACTTCGCCTGGTGCGCAACACCGGCACTGACGGCCGTACCAGTAAAACTGAACAGGCTAAAGCGACAGGTTAACTGGCCCCGCATCTGTGAATCAGGCACCGGCATTTTGATCCCGGACGGTCTGCCCGGACGCAGAAGTAAATCTTCCTTCCCAAGCAACCCCACGCCGCGAAGCAACGTCAGGGCAAAGGTTTTTTGACGCTCGCCAGTCACTTCAAATTCGCGTAACCCTTCGGTGAACAGCGCCAGCCCGTTACGCCGTTCCTGGAGCACAGCGTAGTTGAGCAGATTCCACACCGGCAGCGGCGCTTCCTTCCAGCCCTCCTCCTGCCAGTTCGCCATCGCGTCATCCTGAACAGGGCGCGTCAGCGAACCGAACTGGGTATCGGCTAACACCGCGTCCGTGGTGAACGGCGTCGGGATCAGCACCCGCACGCGGTGATCATCCGCGTGATTTCCCAGACGCGCCTCGACGTCGATACGTCGGCTGTTGTGGCTGAGCGTAACCGTGAGTTCTGCCTCAAGCGTTCCCGTCTGCTGGCGCGCCGAGCGCTCGGCGAGATCTGCCGGTACCGCCATACGATGGCGGATTATCGCCCTGCTCTGCCAGGCGTCGTGGATCACCTCAACCTCGTGCTCGCCCTGTGCAGAAGTGAGTCTCCACTCTTCCCGTGATGGCGAGTAGTCGTACTCATCGCCATCATCCGAACTCTCTTCAATTTCAAGTACCCGGTCATAGATAAGCCCGGATTCTTTATCACGCAGACGCAGGGTACCGTCGTCGTTTAAGGCGATCTCCCAGAACGCATTTTCCAGCAAAGCCTCCGGGGACTTCGCCGCGTCGAGAACCTTACCAGCCACATGTGGCTCAATATAGAGAGTGCGGTAACCCATTGATGGCAGAATTTGTTTGACCTGAATGTCAAACTCCATAAATGGATCGTAGTTGCCGTAATGCACAATCTGCCGGTCAATCAACCCGGGGTCGATCTCGCGTGCGCTGCGGAGGTAGTAAGGAATTTCATTCCCCTTATCGTCCAGCAGGCGGAACTGGCTGGCGCGCAGACGCAGCGTGGTGTTGATCACCTCCTCACGCGGCCAGGGCATCAGGTTAAACATCACCAGTTTGTCTTCATCGCTCTGCGGCATGTTGTCGACGATCTTGCGCATATAGAAGCACGTCAGGTTATCGGCCATGTCTTCCGCCAGCTCGAAGCGGGACATCACTTCGCGATGCACTTTGTCACTACAGCAGCAGCCGATACTGTCGTGGGCGTGATTCTTGAGGATCTCTTTCCACATTTTTTCCAGCAAGCCGTGGTGATACTCAAAGCCCAGCGTCCACGCAAGCGTGGCCAGCGGCTCAAGGACGTTGACGATTTTATTCTCTATCCGGGCGTGAGCGATTTTGATGTCCATCCGCGTGGAGCCGATCGTCCTGTGCACCCGCATATATTTACCGTCAATAAACTCCCCTTTCAGCGTCGCCAGTTCATCGCGGTGCGCGTCGATGTGGTCAAACACCTCCTCGAAGCGGCTCATCACAAACTGACGCTGCGGGTAGATTTCGCGGAGCTTATCCATCACCGTAAAAATGTTCTGCTGGAGCGGCATCTGGTCATGGCCGTTAGGCAGCAAAATTTCTTTCGTCACGGAGGCTTTTTCGAGCACCTCGAGCCAGGCGTCGAGCCGTTTCCGCAGCCCGGCTTCATCCTCCGGTAAGTACTTACCAATCGCGTAGCCCAGCGGCAGCACCTGCGCCGTGACTTCACTGCCGTCCTGGCTTTGCCAGAGAAACTCCGTTTTATCGGTACCGTGCCGCTCGGAACAGCCGCGCCAGAACATGGTGCGCGTGATGCCGAAACCGTTATAAATGTGCGGCAGCTGGGAGGACATGCCGAAAGAGTCTGGCAGATAGCCAATTTTCATCGGCTCGCCCAAGGCCAGACAGTCGCGAATGCCGTACATCAGATTTCGGACAATCGACTCGCCGGAGACGAGGGTGGTATCGGTCTGGGTATACCACGGTCCGATGATTAACTTCCCGGCCTCCACCAGCGCTTTCACGCGTGGTCTGTTTTCCGGCTTCACGGCAAAATAATCTTCCAGCACCGCCGTCTGGCCGTCGAGAACGTAGTATTTATACTCTGCGTCCTGCTCAAGACGGGTGAGGATCTCTTCCATATTGTTGACCAGAAGAATACGTGACGCTTCGGTGGTGAAGTACCACTCACGGTCCCAGTGCATATGTGGCGTGATATGAACGCGAGATACTGCTTTCATCTTCGTTTCCTGTCAGTGCGTGTTTAGGATGTTATGTCTTCAGTCACGTAGGTGCCGCGCTTCACGGCATGGCGTCGCCAGAGCAGTAAAATGAGCGTAGAAATGGCGGTGCCAACCAGCGCGGCGCCAAACCAGCCCGCAGCGGCCATCGCGCCGCCCAGCCCGGCATCATGCAGTAAGAAGAGAGAGAAAATGCCCGCGCCCGGGGTGGAAAGCCCAATTCCCATCGCCCCGACAATCGCTCCGGTCGCCATTGACCCCAGAACAAATGAGCCGATGACCCGCAACGGATCCTCGATAGCCATCGGGATTGCCCCTTCGGTAATACCCGCCAGCCCCAGCAGCCAGGTGGACTTGCCGGTCTCAATTTCGAACTGTTTAAACAGGTTCGGGGCCAGCATCGTTGCCGCCGTCACGGTAAAGGCCGACACCATTTTGACGGAGGCAAAAATCGCATAAGGCCCGTAGACACCGTTAGCCATCGCGCCCAGACAGAACGCGTAAGAAGCTTTATTGACCGGACCGCCCAGATCGAACGAGCACATAAAGCCGAGGATCGCCCCCAGCAGCAGCGCATTCGCGCCGGACAGACCATTAAGCCAGGCGGTGAGCGTGTTATTAAGCCAGGCCACCGGCTCGCCGATCACAAACAGCATCAGGCTGCCCGCGCCCAGCACGCCGATCACCGGATAGAGATAAAAGGTCAGGAAGCCGTTGAACCGGCTGCTCAGACGGACGTGATTTTTCACCCAGCGCATCAGGTAGCCCGCAATCAGCCCGCCGACGATAGCGCCCAGAAAACCGGAGCCGATCATATTGGCGGCAAGACCGGCCGCAAAGCCCGGCGTCAGCGCGGGTTTATCTGCCAGCGAGTAAGCGGTATAGGCCGCCAGAACAGGCACCATCAGAATACCGAGCATTCCGCCGCCCAGTTTGCGGTACATCCACAGCCACGAGTTTTCCTGATCGAACAGATGCTGCAAGCCGAGGATTTGCGCCAGCAGTACCGACACGGCCAGCACCGTGCCGCCAGCGACAATCAGTGGAACCGCAAAAGAGATACCGCTGAGAAGCGCCTGCTTGAGTTAGGTTTTAACGCACTTTTTCGCGTCAGGGTCGACATGCGCAGGACGCGCATCGGATACAGGCGGTAGCGCCAGCGCACGCTCAATGAGCGCTTCAGCATGGCGCAAGGGTTCCGCCACGGGCACCGTAATGGCGGGGATCCCCTGAAAACGCTCACGCTCTTTGATTGCCACTTCTGCGGCAAAAATGCACGCTTTTGCCTCCTGCAACTGCCGGGCGGTGATGCGCCCTTCAATGCCGTTCGCCCCCTGCTTTTCGACCACCACCCTGACGCCCAGCTTGCGCCCCGCTTTTTCCAGGTACTCCGCGGCCATGTAGGTATGGGCGATCCCGGCCGGACAGGCGGTAACACAGACAACGGTTGGTGCATCCTGAGAAAGCGTACTCGCCTGCGTCAGCGCATTCGTATCCAATGCCGCCAGAAGCGCCTGAGGGGTGGACGCAGCCTGCACGCGCGCGCGCAGTTCATCATCCGCCAACCGGGTGGTCAGCGTTGTCAAGAGTTGCATGTGCGTACTGCCTGCTTCCGCAGGAGGGATTGCCAGCAAAAAAATCAGCTCGACCGGCTCCGGGCCATCCACACCTTCCCACAACAGCGGCTCCTGCAAGGTTGCCACCGCAAAGGCCGCTTCTTTCACCGCTGAGCTTTTCCCGTGCGGCACGGCAAGCCCCTCGCCCAGCGCCGTCGGGCCCAGGCTTTCGCGGGCAAACACTTCATCAAGGAAAGACTGCGAGTCGGTAATTTTGCCAAGCGAGACCAGCCGCTCAGCCAGCGCGTGAATAGCGTCTTCACGGCTACTGAAATGTGCATTGAGGCACAGCGCATCAGGATGCGTTAACGCCGTCAGGTTAATCATCATTCTCACCCTATCAAAAAAAGCATGCAGCGAGTCTGGCAGAATAAACAATACATTTATGTGATCATTTTCACCGATATCGCATATTTGTATTTAATTTGTATTATTTACAACGCCCCCTGACGGTGCATAATTAGCGAGAATAGTATTAAGAAAACAATACAAAAACGGAATGACATGACCCGTAAACCGATGTACCGACAGATTGCAGATGCGTTGCGCCAGCACATTCAGGAGGGCGAACTCAAGCCCGGGGATGCGTTACCCACCGAATCCACCCTTCAGGAGGCGTACGGCGTCAGCCGCGTCACGGTGCGTCAGGCGCTTAAGCTGCTCACCGAGCAAAACATCATTGAGAGCATTCAGGGCAGCGGATCGTATGTGAAGGAGGAGCGGGTCAATTACGACATTTATCAGCTCACCAGCTTTTACGAAAAACTCGCGGACCGGAACGTTGAAACCCACAGCGATGTGCAGATTTTTGAAGTTGTGAAAGCGGATGCCCCCCTGGCGCAGACGCTGCTGCTGGCAACGGGCGAAAAAGTGTGGCATGTCAAACGCGTGCGCTTTATTAAGCAAAAACCGGTGACGCTGGAAGAGACATGGATGCCGCTGGCGCTCTTTCCTGACCTGACCTGGGAAGTGATGGAAAATTCCAAATATCACTACATTGAGCAGATCAAAAAAATGGTTATCGATCGCAGCGAACAGGAGATCGTCCCGGTCATGCCGGATGAAGACGTGATCGCCGCGCTGGGGATTGATCCCGCCAAACCGATCCTGGAAAAAATTTCGCGCGGCTTTCTCAAAGATGGCCGAGTTTTTGAATATAGCCGCAACAGTTTTAAAAGCGAAGATTACCGCTTCACGTTAATTGCGCGTCGTCATCACTAAAATTTATGGCCTGTATAACAACAGGGCATAATAATTAATAGGATGAAATATTTCTTTGTGTACCTTTTTGTAAGGGCCGACAAAAATAGTATTTACGAAACAAATAACATACAGTGAGCGCGCTCACGCTTATTATTCTGATTTTGACAAAGCCCACGCGTTTACCCCTTATCCACGCTGGCTTTCCGTTATTCATTCGCTAAAGCAATAAATTGCCACGCTTTTGTTTATAAGGCGAACGGTTCATACTACTCGCGGATATAATATCTCTTTTCCGATTTCATTATGCCTCATTCTCAGCGTGGTTTTTTACACAAAGGGATTCAGGATATGAAACTCAAGAAAATAGCTTTCCTCATGCTTACCCTGGCGGTATCCGGGCAGGTCTGCGCGACCCGCGTCGCCCCCGCTGCCTCTGCGTACACCCGTGAAAACAACGCGGCGATGTATCAGAAGCTTAATTTCAACGACAAGCGCGATATCGACGATGCAAAACGTGGATTTATCGCCACCATCGATCCTTTAATAATAAAAAAAGACAACGGCAAACCGGTTGTTAACCTTGAAAACTGGTCATTTTTAAAAGGTGAAGCACCCGATACCGTTAACCCTTCGCTCTGGCGCCATGCGCAGTTAAATAATATTAACGGTCTCTTTAAAGTGACCGACCGCGTATATCAAATACGCGGCATCGATATTTCAAACATGACTATCATAGAAGGCGATAGCGGATTAATTATCATCGACCCACTGGTTATTCCCGAGTCCGCGCGCGCCGGGCTGGAACTGTATTATCAGCATCGGCCTAAAAAACCGGTTGTCGCGGTGATTTATTCCCATAGCCACCTCGACCACTTTGGCGGCGTCAAAGGCGTGGTGTCAGAAACGGATGTGAAAAGCGGCAAAGTCAAAATATATGCGCCCGAAGGGTTTATGGAAGAAGCCGCCAGCGAAAACTTCCTGGCCGGTAACGCGATGAGTCGTCGCGCGCTTTATATGTACGCGATGATGGTCAAACCCAGCGCTGTAGGCCAGGTGGACGATGGGATCGGTAAAACTATCGCCACCAGCAAAAACACGCTCATCACCCCCACCAATATCATTAGCCAGCCCGAGCAGCGCGAAAACATTGACGGCGTTGAGGTGAATTTTATGCTCGCGCCGGGCGCAGAAGCGCCATCAGAAATGATGATGTGGTTCCCACAGTTCAAAGTGTTTGATGGCTCCGAGCTCTACAACGCCACGATGCATAACCTCTATACCCTGCGTGGTGCGAAAGCCCGCAGCGCCGTTAACTGGTGGAAAGCGCTGGATAAAGCGCTGATAAAATATGGCGATCAGGCGGAGATCGCGCTCAGCCAGCATCTGTGGCCCGTCTGGGATAATGCGCGGGTAAAAGATTACATCGCCTCTCAGCGCGACATGTACAAATACATCAACGATCAGTCGCTGAATCTCATCAATAAAGGCTACACCATGGATGAAGTGGCTGAAAAACTTACCCTGCCAGACAGCATCGGCAAACGGTGGTCTAACCGGGGCTATTACGGCTCGCTCAGCCATAACGCCAAAGCAATGTATATGTTTTACATGGGCTGGTATGACAGCAACCCCGCTAATTTGAACCCCCTTCCGGAGAAAGAGGCCGCCCCGAGATATGTTCGCCTGATGGGAGGCGAGGAAAAGGTGTATCAGCAGGCGAAACAGGCGGCGGACAGCGGGAATTACCGTTGGGCGGCACAGCTGCTGAATCATCTCATTTTCGCCAATCCTGATAACAAGCAGGCGAAAGATCTTCAGGCCGACATCTTTACGCAACTGGGTTATCAAAGCGAAAACGCCATCTGGCGCAATGAATATCTCAGCGGTGCGAAAGAACTTCGTGATGGCGTTCCTGTCCTGCCGGTCGCCAGTACGCTGGACAGCGATTTAACCGCCAGCATCGCGCCTGAAACCCTGCTTGATTATATGGGCGTGACGTTAAACGGTCCGAAAGCGGACGGCAAAACCCTTCGTTTTAACTGGACCGTGCCTGAGGGCGACACCTACGGCGTGGAGCTGAATAACAGCGTGATTATTTATCGCAAAGGGCAGCCATTTACCGATGCGGCATTTAGCCTCAAAGCCAATGTCGTCGATGTGGCGCGGCTGATAAGCCATAGCGCGCCCGTGGATAAAATCCTCAATGATGGCACGGTATCGATGAAGGGTAACCCGCAGAAACTGGACGAATTACTCGCCCTGCTGGATGTCTTCCCGCAAATGTTCAATATCGTCACCCCGTAAACGCTGACGGCTCCCGCCTTTAGCGGGCGGGAGCCGTGCGCAATAAAAATAACAGGAGGGCTTTATGCGAAGCTCTGAGCGTAACCTTTTGGTCGCCATTATTGTTTTGATAGTGGGGATGCTGCTCGTCCTATTGCCGGTCTATGTGCGCGCCGATAATGCCCGCGACTGGCAAAACCTGCCTAAAGATAAGAACCTGGTTTTTGGTTACTACAATAATATTCACACCAACACCTCCATTGACAGCGCCCTGCCCGTGGACGGCGCGAGCGTTGATGCAGATCTCTACCTGCTGCGCTATGCCCGCTCTTTTGATATTGACGGGCGGATATCCGCGATTCAGATCATTCAACCTTACGCCAGCGTGACGGCCTCGCTCGATAACGCCCGTTATTTCACCGGATCGTTGAGCCATGAAAATCTCGGGGATACGCAGGTTATTTTTGCCCATAACCTGTTTGGTGCCCCCGCGCTAAGCGAAGAGGAGTTTCGCCGCTGGCAGCCTGAAATGTTTCTCAGCGCCGCCATGTGGCTCACGTTACCAACCGGCGACTACGATAGCAGCAATACGATCAACATCGGTGCGAACCGCTGGTCCTTTAAGCCGGAACTGGCCTTTGGTGTGCCCATCGGCGCAAGCTGGCTGGAGCTGAACAGTTGGGTAAGTTTTTACACCGACAATAAAGACTATCAGCAAAATAGCCGCCTTGAGCAGCGTCCGCTCTACACGCTGGAAGGCCACTGGAGCTATACGCTCTCCCCCGCGCTGTGGCTGTCATTAGACGGAAGCTGGGCAAAAGGCGGTGAAACCCGCGTCGATGGGCAGTTACAGGACGATGAGCAGGAAAACGTGCTGCTGGGCGGTTCTGTCGGTTTTATGCTTACCCCGCACTTTGGCGGAATGGTCGCTTACACCGATACAGCCAAACATCGCGATGCCTCGCCAGACGTCACCACGTGGACCTTCAGGCTCCAGTATCTCTGGTAAGGAGACAACGCCGATGCGCTGTATAACAGTTATTCTCGCGCTGCTGGGCGCGTTGCCAGGGCTGTGCCTGGCGGAGGAGACGGATGCCGTAGAAAAAGCGACCAATCCGTTACATCTGTCCACGTCCATTGCGCTTCAGGACTATTACACCCCGCAGCTTTACGGTAGCGATCAGCACACCAACGATACTCTGCTACGCGCAACCGTGCCGATTGCCGCTAACGACTGGGTGCCTGTGCCGCAGATCCTGCGCATGACCGTCCCGCTCGCTACCCGCCCCCAGCCCGGCAGCGGCTACAGCACCGGGTTAGGTGATATCAATCTGTTCGATATTTTTCTGCTTAAACAGGAAGGGGTTAAAATCGGCGTCGGGCCACTAATCACGGCCTCTTCCGCCTCGGAAGACGAACTGGGAAGCGGTAAATGGCAGGCGGGGTTATCCGCTATCGCCATCAAATCCAGCCCCCGGTGGATGGCGGGCACGCTGGTGCAGTGGCAAAAAAGTTTTGCAGGCGATGGCGAACGTGATGACGTTGAAACAGGGACGTTTCAGCCCATCGTGGTCTATAAATTGCCAAAAGGCTGGTATTTACGCACTTCCGGCATCTGGACCTGGAATATGAAAAGTGACGATTATTCCATTCCACTCGGGTTTGGCGGCGGACGCGCCTGGCCGATGGGCGATAAAGTGATGAGCGCGTTTGTGGAGCCGCAATGGACCGTGGCGCATAAAGGGGACTATTTACCGGAGTTCACCCTTTTCGCCGGGGTCAGCGTGACGTTATAAAAAAAGGCCGCTTTACAGCGGCCAACCATGTCGAAACGGACATTTTTATACTTCAACGCTCCCCGTCCGGGGAGCAGAGAGGACTTACTTAATGATGGATTTCAGTGCTTCGCCGATATCCGCCAGGCTGCGAACGGTTTTCACGCCTGCGGCTTCCAGCGCTGCGAATTTCTCATCAGCCGTACCTTTACCGCCAGCGATAATCGCGCCCGCGTGACCCATACGCTTGCCTTTCGGCGCGGTCACACCCGCGATGTAACCGACAACCGGCTTGGTTACGTGATCTTTGATATAAGCCGCCGCTTCTTCTTCCGCGCTACCACCGATTTCACCGATCATCACGATCGCTTCAGTCTGTGGATCTTCCTGGAACAGCTTCAGGATGTCGATGAAGTTAGAGCCAGGGATCGGGTCACCGCCGATGCCCACGCAGGTGGACTGGCCGAAACCGTAATCGGTGGTCTGCTTAACCGCTTCATAGGTCAGGGTGCCGGAACGGGAAACGATACCCACTTTACCCGGCTTGTGAATGTGGCCCGGCATGATGCCGATTTTGCATTCGCCCGGGGTGATAACGCCTGGGCAGTTCGGGCCGATCATACGCACGCCAGCTTCGTCCAGCTTCACCTTCACGGTCAGCATATCCAGCGTCGGGATACCTTCGGTGATGGTGATGATCAGTTTGATGCCTGCGTCGATCGCTTCCAGAATGGAGTCTTTGCAGAACGGCGCCGGAACGTAGATCACGGTCGCGGTTGCGCCCGTTGCTTCTACCGCTTCACGCACGGTGTTGAACACCGGCAGGCCCAGGTGCGTGGTGCCGCCTTTACCTGGCGTTACGCCGCCAACCATCTGCGTGCCGTAGGCAATCGCCTGTTCAGAGTGGAAAGTCCCCTGGCTACCGGTGAAGCCCTGGCAGATAACCTTGGTATCTTTATTAATTAAAACTGACATTATTTCCCCTCCACTGCGGCAACAACCTGCTGAGCTGCATCCGTCAGACTTTTCGCTGCAATAATATTCAGGCCGCTGTCAGCCAGTTTTTTCGCGCCGAGTTCAGCGTTGTTCCCTTCCAGACGTACAACCACCGGAACGTTCACGCCCACTTCTTCTACCGCACCGATGATGCCGTCAGCAATCAGGTCGCAACGGACGATGCCGCCGAAGATGTTAACCAGTACCGCTTTAACATTGTCGTCAGAGAGGATGATTTTGAACGCTTCGGTTACGCGCTCTTTGGTTGCGCCACCGCCCACGTCGAGGAAGTTTGCTGGCTCACCGCCGTGCAGCTTAACGATGTCCATGGTACCCATTGCCAGGCCCGCACCGTTAACCATGCAGCCGATGTTGCCATCCAGCGCCACGTAGTTCAGCTCCCACTGTGCAGCCTGCGCTTCACGCGGATCTTCCTGAGACTGGTCGCGCATTTCGCGCAGATCCGGCTGGCGGAACAGCGCGTTGCCGTCAGCGCCCAGTTTGCCGTCGAGGCAGATCAGGTCGCCCTGGGTGGTGATCACCAGCGGGTTGATCTCGATCAGCGCCAGATCGCGCTCCAGGAAGATCGTTGCCAGACCCATGAAGATCTTGGTGAACTGCTGAACCAGTTTACCTTCCAGACCCAGTTTGAATGCCAGCTCGCGACCCTGGTAAGGCATTGGGCCTGCCAGCGGATCGATAGCCACTTTGTGGATCAGGTGCGGGGTCTCTTCCGCCACTTTTTCGATTTCCACGCCGCCTTCGGTAGACGCCATGAACACCACGCGACGGGAGCTACGGTCAACAACCGCGCCCAGGTACAGTTCTTTCGCGATGTCGGTCGCCGCTTCCACCAGGATCTGGTTAACCGGCTGGCCGTTCGCATCTGTCTGGTAGGTCACCAGACGCTTGCCGAGCCAATGTTCAGCAAACGCACGAATCTCTTCTTTGCTCTTAACAACCTTCACACCGCCCGCTTTACCACGGCCACCAGCGTGAACCTGACACTTAACTACCCACGGGCCGGAACCGATTTTAGATGCGGCTTCTTCTGCTTCACGCGGGGTAGTACAGGCATAACCCACCGGAGCCGGTAAGCCATACCGGGCAAACAGCTGTTTGGCCTGATATTCATGTAAGTTCATGTGTTCTATCCATCCTTCAGGTAATCGTTAGGTAGTGCTTTTGTAGGCCCGGCAAGCAACGCGCCGCCGGGCAAGACTGCAAAAACTAGACGTCCAGCAGCAGACGCGTTGGATCTTCCAGCAGCTCTTTAATGGCAACCAGGAAGCCCACGGACTCGCGGCCATCGATCAGGCGGTGATCGTAAGAGAGCGCCAGGTACATCATTGGCAGGATATCCACTTTACCGTCTACCGCCATCGGGCGATCTTTAATGGCATGCATACCCAGGATCGCGCTCTGCGGCGGGTTGATGATCGGGGTAGACATCAGCGAGCCGAATACGCCGCCGTTGGTAATGGTGAAGTTACCGCCGGTCAGGTCTTCTACGGTCAGCTTGCCGTCGCGGCCTTTCACGGCCAGCTCTTTGATTTTCTTCTCGATGTCAGCCATACCCAGGGTGTCCACGTCACGCAGAACCGGAGTCACCAGGCCACGTGGGGTAGAAACCGCCATGCTGACGTCGAAGTAGTTGTGGTAAACCACGTCATCGCCATCGATAGACGCGTTCACTTCCGGGTAGCGTTTCAGCGCTTCAACGACCGCTTTCACGTAGAAGGACATGAAGCCCAGACGGATACCGTGACGTTTTTCAAACGCGTCACCGTACTGCTTGCGCAGGTCCATGATTGGCTTCATGTTCACTTCGTTGAAGGTGGTCAGCATCGCGGTGGAGTTTTTCGCTTCCAGCAGACGCTCGGCCACGCGCTTACGCAGGCGGGTCATCGGCACGCGTTTTTCACTGCGTGCGCCCAGCGCTGGCTGTGCCGCTGGTGCTGCCGCAGGCGCTTTCGCTTCTGCTTTCGCCTCAGAAGGCGCTTTTGCCAGATGCTTGTCGATGTCTTCGCGCGTCAGACGGCCACCTACGCCGGTGCCTTTGATGGCTGCCGGGTCGAGGCTGTGCTCAGCCAGCAGGCGACGGATCGCCGGGCTGAGCGCGTCGTTGCTTTGCTCTTCCAGAGACGCCTGCTGGCGCTGGGCCGGGGTAGACGCTTTCTCTTCAGATTTGGCGCTGGACTCTTTGCCCGCGCTGTTGCCTTCACGCAGGCGACCCAGGATCTGGCGAGAGGTGACGGTTGTACCTTCATCTTCCAGGACTGCATCCAGAATGCCATCCGCTGAAGCCGGTACTTCCAGTACCACTTTGTCAGTTTCGATTTCTACCAGCACTTCGTCACGGGTTACCGCGTCGCCTGGTTTTTTGTGCCAGGTGGCGACGGTTGCATCTGCTACGGACTCAGGCAGGTCGGGAACAAGAATATCTACGCTACTCATTATGTATCCTTTAATTAATCGACGTTCAGCGCGTCATTGACCAGATCTTGTTGCTGCTTCTGGTGAACGGACATATACCCTACCGCCGGAGAGGCGGAGGCCGGGCGACCTGCATAACGCAGAGCAGACCCAAATGGAATCACTTCACGGAAATGATGCTGGCTGCAATACCAGGCGCCCTGGTTGAGCGGCTCTTCCTGGCACCAGACAAAATCATGAACGTGAGCGTACTGTTTCAGCACTTCCTGCATAGCCTGATGCGGGAACGGATAAAGCTGTTCGATACGCACGATGGCGACATCTTTCTGATCGTTCTTACGGCGCTGTTCCAGCAGGTCGTAATAAACCTTACCAGAACACATCACCACACGCTTAACGGCCTGCGGATCCAGCTCATCAATTTCTCCGATGGCTGGCAGGAAGGTGCCGTTTGCCAGCTCTTCCAGGCTGGAGACCGCCAGTGGATGACGCAGCAGGGATTTCGGCGACATCACCACCAGCGGACGACGCATACCGCGCAGCGCCTGACGACGCAGCATGTGGTAGACCTGAGCCGGGGTGGACGGTACGCAAACCTGCATGTTCTGCTCGGCGCAGAGTTGCAGATAACGTTCCAGACGCGCGGAGGAGTGCTCCGGCCCTTGTCCTTCGTAACCGTGCGGCAGCAGCATCACCAGGCCGCACATACGGCCCCACTTCTGCTCGCCGGAGGAGATGAACTGGTCGATAACAACCTGCGCACCGTTAGCAAAGTCACCGAACTGCGCTTCCCAGATGGTCAGGGTGCGCGGTTCTGCGGTGGCATAGCCGTATTCGAAGGCCAGCACCGCTTCTTCTGACAGCACGGAGTCCCAGACCTTGAACTGGCCCTGACCGTTATGCACGTGCTGAAGCGGAGTGTACGTTGAACCGTTAGACTGGTTGTGCACCACCGCGTGACGGTGGAAGAAGGTGCCACGACCCGCATCTTCACCGGACAGACGAACCGGAATGCCTTCGTCAACCAGCGTCGCGTAAGCCAGCGTTTCCGCGCCGCCCCAGTCGAACAGCTTCTCACCCGCCGCCATTGCCTGACGGTCGCCATAGATTTTGGCCACGCGGGACTGCATCTCGATCGCTTCCGGCACGGTGCTGATGCGTTTAGCCAGCTCCTGCAAACGCTTCATCTCTACCTTGTTCGGGTAGCTCTCGTCCCACTCGTGGTTGAGGTACGGCGACCAGGTAAAGGAGTGCATGTTCATTGGACGCAGCTCTTTCACCACGCATTCACCCGCGTCCAGCGCGTCGCGATAGAGGTTGACCATTTCGGTCGCATCTTCGAGCGTCGCCACTTTTTCGCTTTCCAGCTTGTCAGCGTAGATTTTACGCGGCGTCGGGTGTTTTTTGATTTTCTGGTACATCAGCGGCTGGGTTGCACTTGGCTCATCCGCTTCGTTGTGGCCGTGACGGCGGTAGCAGAAGAGGTCAATGAACACGTCGCGCTTGAAGGTGTTACGGAAGTCCAGCGCCAGACGGGTAACGAAAGCAACGGCTTCCGGGTCATCCGCGTTAACGTGGAAGATGGGTGCCTGAACCATTTTACCGATGTCGGTGCAGTACGGGGTGGAACGCGCATCCAGCGGGTTAGAGGTGGTGAAGCCCACCTGGTTGTTGATCACGATGCGAACGGTACCGCCCACTTCATAACCACGCGCTTTCGACATGTTCAGGGTTTCCTGAACCACGCCCTGCCCTGTGACCGCCGCATCACCGTGAATGGTGATTGGCAGCACTTTATTGCTGCTCGGCTCGTCCAGACGATCCAGACGCGCACGCACGGAACCGATAACTACCGGGCTGACGATTTCCAGGTGCGACGGGTTAAACGCCAGAGCCAGGTGAACCTGACCGCCCTCGGTTTCGATATCCGACGAGAAGCCCATGTGGTACTTCACGTCACCGGTGCCGAGATGCTCTTTATGTTTACCCGCAAATTCGTCGAACAGATCCTGCGGTTTTTTACCCAGTACGTTAACCAGCACGTTCAGACGACCACGGTGCGCCATGCCCAGCACCACTTCGCGCGTGCCGCTCTTACCGGCATGACGAATCAGCTCTTTCAGCATCGGGACTAGCGCATCGCCGCCCTCCAGTGAGAAGCGTTTTGCGCCCGGGAATTTCGCGCCCAGATAGCGCTCAAGGCCTTCCGCTGCGGTCAGTTCGCTGAGGAAACGTTTTTTCTCATCTGCTGAGAAATTCGCGTGGCCTGCCACGGATTCGATACGCTGCTGGATCCAGCGTTTCTCTTCGGTGGAGGTAATGTGCATATATTCCGCGCCGATGGAGCCGCAGTAGGTTTGCTTGAGCGCATCAATCAGATCGCCCAGCTTCATCGTGTCTTTGCCGATGGCAAAAGAACCTACGTTAAAGCTTTCCTGGAAATCGGCCTCGGTCAGATCGTGATAAGCCGGATCGAGATCCGCCACACGTTCCTGCTGCCACAGTCCCAGCGGATCGAGATTCGCATGCTGGTGACCACGGAAGCGATAAGCGTTGATAAGTTGCAGGACTTTAACCTGCTTCGCATTGGTGTCAGGGTCGGAAATCGCAGAAGAGTAACGTGAGGCATCCTTCGCCAGACGACGGAAATAATCACGTGTTTTTGAATGGAATTGATCCGGTTTGACCCCTGTACCAGGCAACTGCTGGAACATGGAACGCCAGTTTGCGTCCACTGAGTCAGGATCGGTTAAGAAGTCTTCATAGAGCTGTTCTATCCAGCTCTGGTTTGAACCAGAGAGGTAAGAAGAGTCCAGCCAGGCTTTCATTGCGCCGTTCTGCATCGTGATCCCTTAAGCATTTTTATGCTTACTTTCGCCGTAGAAACTACCACGCACACCACGTGTACGTGCCGGGGTTCACCTGCGAGCTCTTTTTCTTTTGGCCCGCGAAGGAACCTTTAGAAACTGTCTAAACTTCAGGGCAGTTTTTAAAGGTTTCTGCAATTTGCCCGGTGGCGCTACGCTTACCGGGCCTACTGTTACGTAGGCCGGATAAGCGCAGCGCCATCCGGCGTTGTTACTTACGCACTGCGCTGCAACAACATCGACTTAATATGGCCGATGGCGCGCGTCGGGTTCAGCCCCTTAGGACACACACTGACGCAGTTCATGATGCTATGGCAGCGGAATACGCTGAAAGCATCACTTAACCCTTCCAGACGATTCTCGGTTTCGGTATCGCGGCTGTCGATCAGGAAGCGATAGGCAGCCAGCAAACCCGCAGGGCCGATAAATTTATCCGGGTTCCACCAGAATGACGGGCATGACGTTGAACAGCATGCACAGAGAATACACTCGTACAACCCATCGAGTTTTTCACGCTGCTCAGGAGACTGTAAGTGCTCGCGAGCGGGTGGATTTTGCCCATTATTCAATAAGTAAGGCTTAATCTTCTCATATTGTGCATAGAATTGTCCCATGTCCACCACCAAATCACGCACGACCGGCAGGCCTGGCAGAGGACGGATCACAATTTTCTGGCCAGGACGCTGTAGCGCTGAAATCGGCGTGATACAGGCCAGGCCATTTTTGCCGTTCATGTTCACGCCGTCTGAGCCACATACCCCTTCACGGCAGGAGCGGCGGAACGACAGCGTAGGATCTTTTTCTTTCAGCTGGATTAAGGCATCCAGCAGCATCATGTCACGACCTTCTTCCGCTTCGAGGGCGTAATCCTGCATACGCGGAGCATCGTCTACATCCGGGTTATAACGATAAACTGAGAATTCGAGTTTCATTATCCTGTCTCCGCATTAGTAAGTACGAATCTTCGGCGGGAACGCCGGACGCAGTTTCGGTTCCATGTTAACGCTACGACGCGTCATGGTTTCCGACTCTGGCAGATACAGGGAATGGCACAGCCAGTTTTCGTCATCACGATCCGGGAAGTCGAAGCGGCTATGGGCGCCACGGCTTTCGGTACGGAAGTTTGCCGACATGGCGGTTGCAAACGCGGTTTCCATCAGGTTATCCAGCTCCAGACACTCAACGCGCTGAGTGTTGAACTCGCTGGAGGTGTCGTCCAGACGGGCATTCTTCAGACGCTCGCGGATCGCTTTCAGCTGCTCAAGCCCTTTGGCCATCGCGTCACCTTCACGGAATACCGAGAAGTTGTGCTGCATACACTCTTGCAGCGCTTTGCGAATTTCCACCGGATCTTCGCCGTTACGGTTGCCGTTCCAGCGGTTGAGGCGTTCCAGAGAGGCATCGATTTCATCGTCGGTCGCATCACGGAGCGCGCCCTGCTCGGCGATGGATTCCTGGAGATGCAGCCCCACCGCACGACCGAATACCACCAGGTCCAGCAGGGAGTTGCCGCCCAGACGGTTTGCGCCGTGAACGGATACGCAGGCAATTTCGCCGACCGCGAACAGGCCAGGAATCACCACGTCTTCACCCTGCTCGTTCACGGTCAGCGCCTGACCGGTCACTTTGGTCGGAATACCGCCCATCATGTAGTGACAGGTTGGGATAACCGGAATCGGCTCTTTTACCGGGTCGACGTGGGCGAAGGTGCGGGACAGTTCCAGAATGCCCGGCAGACGGGATTCCAGCACTTCTTTACCCAGATGGTCGAGTTTAAGCTTCGCGTGTGGACCCCAAGGGCCGTCACAGCCGCGGCCTTCACGGATTTCGATCATGATGGAACGCGCCACCACGTCACGACCCGCCAGGTCTTTCGCATTCGGGGCATAACGCTCCATGAAGCGTTCGCCGTGTTTGTTCAGCAGGTAACCACCTTCACCGCGGCAGCCTTCGGTGACCAGTACGCCCGCACCGGCGATACCGGTTGGGTGGAACTGCCACATCTCCATATCCTGCACCGGCACGCCCGCGCGGATCGCCATCCCAACGCCGTCACCGGTGTTGATGTGGGCGTTGGTGGTGGACTGATAGATACGGCCTGCGCCGCCGGTCGCCAGCACGGTTGCGCGGGCTTTGAAATAGACCACTTCACCGGTTTCGATGCACAGTGCGGTACACCCCACCACGGCGCCATCGGCGTTTTTCACCAGATCCAGCGCGTACCACTCGGAGAAGATGGTGGTGTGATTTTTCAGGTTCTGCTGATACAGCGTGTGCAGCAGCGCGTGGCCGGTACGGTCAGCCGCCGCCGCGGTACGTGCCGCCTGCTCGCCGCCGAAGTTCTTCGACTGGCCACCAAACGGACGCTGATAAATAGTGCCATTTTCCAGACGGGAGAACGGCAGACCCATGTGGTCCAGCTCCAGAATCGCTTCCGGGCCGGTTTTACACATATATTCGATGGCATCCTGGTCACCGATGTAATCGGAACCTTTTACCGTATCGTACATGTGCCATTCCCAGTTATCTTCATGGGAATTACCCAGCGCAACGGTGATACCGCCCTGCGCAGACACAGTGTGGGAACGGGTCGGGAAAACTTTAGAAAGCAGCGCACAGGTCTGGCCGCTCTGGGAAATTTGCAGTGCGGCACGCATACCTGCGCCACCCGCACCAATCACAACAGCATCAAATTCTCTGACTGGCAGTTTCATTACACACCCCACACCACAACAAATCCATAAATGACGTAAACCAGCAGAGCAACAACAATAATCAGTTGCAGCGGAAGGCGAATCGCCAGCGGTTTAACGTAATCGGTCAACACCTGCCACATGCCGATCCAGGCATGAATAAGGATGGAGAACAGCGCCAGCAGGGTGAACACTTTGGTGAAGGCCGATCCGAAGAAACCACTCCAGATTTCCCACGTCAGCGTCCCGCTGGTCGCGAAGAAACCGATCATATAGATGATGTACAGCGTGAGGACGATGGCGGTAGCGCGGACCAGAATGAAGTCATGTACGCCGTTGCGTCCTAATGCGGAGGCGTTGCTTACCATACGAGAACTCCTGCGAGAAGTGAAAGCACGACAGTGATCACAAATGAAATGTTAGCGGTACGTTTACCGGCCTCGAACGTCTCTTCCAGGTAGCCAAAGTCCATCAGCATGTGGCGAACGCCGCCAACAACGTGATAGGCCAGCGCGGTCAGAATGCCCCACATGATAAATTTCACGAAGAAGCTGTTCATAATGGCTGAGGCCTGGAGGAATCCTTCAGGGGATGAGAGGCTGGTTCCCAGTAACCACAGCAAGATACCAACCGCCACAAACGTAATCACACCAGAAACACGGTGCAGAATGGACGCTATTGCTGTTACAGGGAATCGGATCGTTTTGAGATCCAGATTGACAGGTCTTTGTTTTTTCACATTTCTTATCATGAATAACGCCCACATGCTGTTCTTATTGTTTCCTTCCTCCGGACTGCGATGCGGGTCAGACAGCGTTCCTTTTCTATAACTGCGCGTCATGCAAAACATTGCTTCCAAATGCTAAAACGACACGTTACAACGCTGGGTGGCTCGGGATTGCAGGGTGTTCCGGAGACCTGGCGGCAGTATAGGCCGTTCACAAAATCATTACAATTAACCTACATACAGTTTGTTGGGTTTTCTCTGGAACAGTGATCGGGGTCACGATAACAACATCTTTTTAATTTTTAATCATCTGATTTGACAAATGTTAAACAATATTGTTACAAACGTCATCAGAAAAGGCATATAATGCGCAAAAGTTATGAGGTCTCTCTTTCACCTGACAAATAGTTATGTAACAGTGTGATGGTATTGACCGAAGTTATCAGGACAGTTATTAGTGATATACAGGTTTGAATAATTCGGACTGCAAAAACGCTGATTTGCTGTTGTTTCACTGATATTTCATTCGTTTACCTGCAAGGCGCCATAGCTCTGTACCCTGGTTTCTCCTCGTGAGCTGAGCGGTAAGCCAAATAACAATCTGGTAACGGTGATTAACAGCTGAAGGCAAATCCGGTAAAAGCAGTCTTAAGCATAAGGCGCTAAGGAGACCGTAAATGGCTGATACAAAGGCAAAACTCACCCTAAATGGTGATGATGCTATTGAACTGGATGTGCTAAAAGGCACGCTCGGTCAGGATGTTATTGATATCCGTACGCTGGGTTCCAAAGGGGTATTCACCTTTGACCCTGGATTCACCTCCACCGCATCTTGCGAATCCAAAATCACCTACATTGACGGTGACGAAGGTATCCTGCTCCATCGCGGCTTCCCCATCGATCAGTTAGCCACCGAATCCAACTATCTGGAAGTGTGCTACATCCTGCTGAACGGCGAAAAACCGACGCAGGCGCAGTACGATGAATTCAAAACCACCGTGACCCGTCACACCATGATCCATGAGCAGATCACCCGTCTGTTCCATGCGTTCCGTCGTGACTCTCACCCGATGGCGGTCATGTGCGGGATTACCGGTGCGCTGGCGGCGTTCTACCACGATTCTCTGGACGTGAATAACCCACGTCACCGTGATATTGCGGCGTTCCGTCTGCTGTCCAAAATGCCTACCATGGCGGCGATGTGCTACAAATACTCCATCGGCCAGCCGTTTGTGTATCCACGCAACGACCTCTCCTACGCCGGTAACTTCCTGCGCATGATGTTCTCTACGCCGTGCGAAGAGTACGAAGTAAACCCTGTGCTGGAACGCGCCATGGACCGTATTCTGATCCTGCACGCTGACCACGAACAGAACGCCTCTACCTCTACCGTCCGTACCGCAGGCTCTTCCGGCGCGAACCCGTTCGCCTGTATCGCCGCGGGTATCGCCTCCCTGTGGGGACCGGCGCACGGTGGCGCGAACGAAGCGGCGCTGAAGATGCTGGAAGAGATCAGCTCCGTTGAGCACATTCCTGAGTTCGTGCGCCGCGCGAAAGACAAGAATGACTCCTTCCGTCTGATGGGCTTCGGTCACCGTGTTTACAAAAACTACGACCCGCGCGCGACCGTTATGCGTGAGACCTGTCACGAAGTGCTGAAAGAGCTGGGCACCAAAGATGATCTGCTGGAAGTGGCGATGGAGCTGGAACACATCGCGCTGAACGACCCGTACTTCATCGAGAAGAAACTCTACCCGAACGTCGATTTCTACTCTGGCATTATTCTGAAAGCGATGGGTATTCCGTCCTCCATGTTCACCGTGATCTTCGCCATGGCGCGTACCGTGGGCTGGATTGCCCACTGGAACGAAATGCACAGCGAAGGCATGAAAATCGCCCGTCCTCGTCAGCTGTATACCGGCTACGAGCAGCGTGATTTTAAGTCTGATATTAAGCGCTAATAAACGTTGGGTGCGGCCTGATGCCCTCACCCCGGCCCTCTCCCACGGGGAGAGGGTGAAAATATTAAAAACGGCAACTTTCGTTGCCGTTTTGCTTTTACATCTGGCACCCAGGACACCAGTAAAACGGTCTGGAAGAGATCGTCGCCTTCTCAATCACCCCACCGCACCGCTCGCACTTTTTACCCGCCCGATGAAACACCTTGAAGCGGAACAGCGCCCCGTGATGCTTGTTCTCATCCACCACGCCACGCGTGTTGTACGACAGCCGCGGAATAGCCAGTAACGCGTGCGACAGCGCCTCCAGCTGTTCATCGCTCAGCTGCGACGCTTTGTGCTGCGGTACCAGCCCCACTTCCCAGAGGATTTCCACCCGCAGGTAATTTCCCAGCCCCGCCAGAAATGCCTGATCGAGCAACAGCCCGGAAAACTGCCGGTTGCGGAATGCGGGGGATAACAGCCGGGCTTTCACCTCGCTCGCCGTCAGGCGCATGTCCAGCACGTCTGGCCCGACACGCTGTAAGAACGGATGCGTCAGCAGCTGCTCCGGCGTTAACATTTCGATATCAGAGGCGCTGTAGAGCAGGATCGCCTTATCCGCCGTTTGTAGTCTTACACGCAGAACGCGGGTCGTTTGCGGTTGCTCGTCCGCCTCCACCACCCGCCAGACGCCGTAAAGCTGATTGTGGCTATATAACGTCAGGTTATGGGAAAAGTGGGTGAGTAACGCTTTGCCGCGCGTTTCAATGTGGGTCACCGTCTGCCCCACCAGTTGTGATTCAAACGGTTTCAGTTGAGGAAAAGCAAACCAGACGTGAGTCAGCGGTTTGCCCTTTATCGCCGCCTCCAGGCTATCCGCCGCGCGGCGGATCTCCGGACCTTCTGGCATGTTATTGTCCTTTCATGATTATTCAGCGCTGACAAGAATGCCCTCGTCCGAGAACGCCGCCCGCAGGCGTCGCGCAAACTGGAGCGCATGCTCGCCGTCGCCGTGTAAACACACCGTATCGGCCTGAACGTTTGCGGACGTTCCATCCACGGCGGTGACACGTCCAGCGCGCACCATCTCCAGCGTTTGCGCCAGTGCTTTAGCTTCGTCGGTAATCAGCGCACCGGCCTGCGTACGCGGAACCAGGCTACCGTCCGGCAGGTATCCCCGATCGGCAAACACTTCCTGCCGCGTCGTCAGCCCCAGCCGTTCTCCGGCACGGATAAGCTCGCTGCCCGCCAGGCCCACCAGAATCAGTTGCGGATTACAGTCCCGCACCGCGCGGGCAATGGCGTCCGCCAGCGCCGGATCTTTCGCCGCCTGGTTATAGAGCATGCCGTGCGGCTTCACGTGGCGCATCACGCCGTTCTCAGCGCGCACTATCGCCTCCAGCGCGCCGATCTGGTAGAGCGTTTGCGCGTACACCGTCTCCGGCGGCAGATCCATCGCCGTGCGGCCAAAGTTCTCCCGGTCGGGAAAGCTGGGGTGAGCGCCAATCGCAACGCCGTTTTTCATGGCATTGCGCACGCTCTCCAGCATGGTCTGCGCATCGCCCGCGTGAAAGCCGCAGGCGATGTTGACCGAGGTGACCAGCGTCATCAGTGCCGCATCGGCGCTGCTGCCCTCCCCCAGATCGGCATTTAAATCAATCTTTACCATCGAGCCTCCACGCCAGCTGTTCGAGATAGCGCTGCTGATCCTGCCGCGCCTTCAGCGCCTCCTCCAGCGAACACTGCACAAAATGAATCGGCTGACCGAGAGGAATTTGCGCCAGATGGTAGCGATCCGCTTCGATAATGCAGGCAATACGCGGATATCCACCCGTCGTTTGCGCATCGTTCATCAGTACGATGGGCTGCCCGTTGCCCGGCACCTGAATCACGCCCGGCAGCAGACCGTGAGAAAGCAGCTCCCGGTCAGTCGTGCGGGTCAGCGGCTGCCCCTGAAGCCGGTAACCCATGCGGTTGCTCTGCGGGCTGATCTTCCACGGCGAGCGCCAGAAAGACTCTTTCGCGGCTTCATCAAACTCCTGGTATTCCGGCCCCGGTAAGGCGCGGATCACGTTCCCCCACAGCAGCTGTTTCACACCCTGCGTGGTGGTGAAATGCCGCGTTGAGGGTTTTATTCGCAGACGATCGCCGTCGCGCAGCAGCCGTCCTTCATGGCCGCCTATACCTGCTTTCTGGTCGGTGCTGGACGATCCCAACACCTCCGGCACATCGATGCCCCCCGCCACCGCAAGATAGCTACGCACGCCGTGGAGAGGACGCTTGAGCGTCAAACGCTGCCCGGCCTTCGCCCGCAGGCGCCAGCCGGTCCACACCGCTTTGCCGTCCAGCGTCGCATCACAGCCTGCACCGGTTAAGGCAAACCAGGTTTCCTCACCAAATTCAATCTCACACTGGCCCAGCGTAATTTCCAGCGCTGCCGTGCTGCCTGCATTGCCAACCAGCAGGTTGGCAATCTCCAGCGACGGACGGTCAAGCGCACCGCAGTAGCTCACGCCGGACTGACGCAGCCCAAAACGCCCGGCATCCTGTACCGAGGTGTAAAGCCCTGCGCGAATAAGCGTTAACATACCCCCTCCTTCTGCGGTATAAAGCGCAGGGTGTCCCCCGGACGCAGGAGTATCGGCGCGTCCTGGCCTGGTTCAAATAGCGGCGTGGAGGTGTGCCCGATCAGTTGCCAGCCTCCCGGTGAAGCGAGCGGATAAATTCCCGTTTGCTCGCCACCAATCGCTACCGTGCCCGCCGGTACGCTCAGGCGCGGTTCGGCGCGGCGCGGCGTATGCAGCTGGGGCGATAACCCGCCCAGATAGGGAAAGCCCGGCTGAAATCCCAAAAACCAGACAACATAGTTGACCGAGCTATGCAGCTCTACAACCTGCTTTTCCGTTAATCCACAGTGCCCGGCCACCACGCCAAGGTCGGGGCCTCCCCTGCCGCCATAGACAACGGGGATCTCAATCGCCCGCGATTCCGGCTCCAGCGCCTCGCTCTCCTCCCACCAGCGTTGCAGACGCTCAATAGCATCCAGCGCCCCCGTGTGCGGATCGCGTAGCACCACGGTGATATTATTCATGCCCGGAATAGCTTCAACCACGCCCGGCATTTCAGGCAGACGCTGTGCCAGCCGCCAGATACGCTTTTGCGTGGCAAGCGTCACCGGCGGCTCAAGCTCCAGAACCACTGCGGTTTCACCCAAAAGATAACAACGCGCTCGCTGCACTTAACTACCTCTCATCAGGCCGGATTAGGGATATCAATAAAGGTCACATCCAGATCGGTATTTTCCGTCAGCCACTCGCTGAGGGCGCGGATGCCGCCACGCTCGGTGGCGTGATGGCCTGCCGCGTAAAAATGCAGGCCTTGTTCACGGGCAGAGTGAACCGTCTGCTCGGAGACTTCGCCGGTAATGAAGGCGTCGACACCGAAACGCGCTGCGCTGTCAATAAAGCCCTGGCCACCACCGGTACACCATGCCACGCGCTTCACGGTATCCGGCCCGGTGTCGCCGCACCACAGCGGACGCCGCCCCAGGCGCGCTTCGATCCACGAGGCCAGCTCCAGCCCTGGTACTGGCATCGACAGTTCACCCCACGGCACCAGGGGTTCAATTTCGCCCATCACGGTAATCCCCAGCAGCTGCGCCAGCTGAACGTTATTCCCCAGTTCAGGATGCGCATCAAGCGGCAGGTGATACCCGTACAGGTTGATGTCATTCGCCAGCAGCGTTTTGAGGCGATTGCGCTTCATACCGCGGATAATCGGCGATTCGTTTTTCCAGAAGTAACCGTGATGGACGATCACCGCATCGGCTTCCTGGCGCACCGCCTCATCCAGCAGCGCCTGGCTTGCCGTCACGCCGGTGATGATTTTTTGCACCGTGTCGCGCCCCTCCACCTGCAAGCCATTCGGGCCGTAGTCGCTAAACGAGGCGGTGTTGAGTTTTTCGTTAATCAGGCGTTCCAGTTCACTGTTTTTCATCATCATTCTCTCAAACTTTTCGGGCGGCTTCGTACGCCGCCAGCGTGGCGACGCGCGCCTGTTTATGGTCAACAATGGGACGGGGATAGTTCAGGGTAACACGCTGTTTATCCGCCCATACCCAGGGTTCATGGATGGCTTTGGCGGGAACATCCTTAAGTTCAGGCACCCAGCGACGAATAAACTCGCCGTCGGCGTCAAATCGTTGTCCCTGCGTGGTCGGATTGAAGATCCGAAAATAGGGCGCCGCATCCGTTCCGGTGGAGGCCGCCCACTGCCAGCCGCCGTTATTCGCCGCCAGATCGCCATCGATCAGCTGAGAGATAAAATAACGCTCTCCGGTTCGCCAGTCGATAAGCAGATCCTTCACCAGGAAGCTGGCGGTAATCATACGAAGACGGTTATGCATCCACCCGGTTTCATTGAGTTGCCGCATAGCCGCATCAACAATCGGAAAACCGGTGAGCCCACGCTGCCATGCCTTAAGCAGCGTCTCATTCGACTGCCACTGTACCTGTTCGGTCCAGCGAATGAAGGGCCGATGTTTACACAAATCAGGATGATACGTCATCAGGTGGCGATAAAACTCACGCCAGATCAGTTCGTTCAGCCACACTGCGCCCGCTCCCCCGTCTAACGCATGAGGCTGTTCCGCCAGCAGCCGATGTAAACACTGGCGTGGAGAGAGCGCACCCAGCGCTAAACAGGCCGACAAGCGGCTGGTGCCTTCAACAGCGGGGAAATCCCGACGCGCCTCGTAATCCGCCGCCCCCTGTGTGCAGAACTGACGCAACCGGGCGATGGCCGCTTTCTCGCTGGCGGGGAATACCGTTTCATCGAACGACTGCTGGGGATAATTCAGCCTCATCGCTGGCAGATCCGTTATCGTTTCCCCTCTCACGGCCGGGGCGGTAACGCACTCTGGCAGCCCCTCTTTCAGCCGCTTGATAAAGGCATTTTTAAACGGGGTGAACACTTTATACATCTCGTGACTGCCGGTCATTACGCTACCCGGCGCGAGCATCACGCTGTCATCAAAGCCTTCACAGATCACCCCCGAAAGCGTTTTCTCCAGCAGGCGATCCCGCTGCTGCTCGTTAAATTCATACTGATAGTTGTAATAAAGATGCGTTACTGCGTGCTGCTGGCAGATTGCCTGCACCGTCTGGCGCTGCGCGGCAAAATCAGTCGCCTCTTTATAGATCAGTGGAATGCCTTTTTCGGCCAGGGAATGTTGCAGGTCATTCAGATATGCGCTGAGCAATGCCGCTTGCCGGGGCGCCATGTCATGCTGCTGCCACTGTTCAGGCGTGGCGATAAACAGGGCCAGCACATTCGCGTCTTTAGCGCGGCAGGCCGCCGCGAGGGCGAAGTTGTCGTGAATGCGTAAATCCGCGCGAAACCAAACCAGATGGGTGGGCATAAAACTCCAGGCGATTGTCCATTATGTCCGTAAGGGCATGCCGTAAAAGGAAAAAGGCACGCATTGAACTACTTTGCCATGAAGTGTAGACGGGATGAAATAAAAAAGGCCGCCCGAGGCGGCCTTAACGCTACTTGTCCTGCGCTATCGGGGTAAAGGCAATAAACACATCCGGTTTATCACTCTTTACAACGAGTACGCTGGCGACAATGAACGCAATGCATAAATAGCGTTTCACTATGCGGTCCCTGCTGCTAACCGCTCCACCTATCACCACGGGTGATAAATCGGTGGACACAAGCCCTGGTAGGTGGGCTGCTTTACGGCTATGGATACACCTTTCCCAGGACCGATGCCCATTTGCGAGATGGCGGAAAGGGACGTGGCATCATAATTAACACCAACGCCAAAAGTAAGTTATTTCAGTAAAATTAGGAATTTATAAAGGTGAAGTGGATTGCGAACTTTTTAAAGAAGGGTATGATAAAAATCCCGGGTAGGGGCTGCAAGATTACCCAACGGACCGCGAATCCCGAGGGACAAAAAAACCGCCACATTGCTGTAGGCGGTTTTTTTATGGCTACGACGTCGCGCCGTATCAGTAGAAATCGCAGGTGGCTTTCTCAGCCTGATCCATCCACACCGGCTTTTCGCTGGTTTTCGCCCAGACGCGGTGCAGGTAGCTGTAGAAACGTGCGCGATCTTTCCAGAACAGCATCACCGGCAGGGCCAGCACGCCAGCCACTACGGCGAAAGTGCGACGCATGAAAATGATATGAGCCGGAAACTCTTTATAAAGATTCATAATTTTCTCCCCTGTAGTTGGCCGGAAACCTTCTCCGGAAAATGTGAAATCTGTGACTTGGTTAAAATAATACCGTTTTGTTTGTAATTTTACTACTCATCCGACCACTTATTTTCATCCATTTCGTGAATATTTACATTCACGCCCGTAATTAAGTTACAAAAAAGTTAACAATTTACTTACCAATAGTTAAATTGTGGTCTTTCCCTTTTTTATACTTTTTTTACACCCACCCTTCTGATTTTTGCGAAATCTTTGCGCCATAAATCCTACCGTTTGTACAACAACAAACGTCACCCGGAGGTGGAGTGTGAGTGCAGGTCTGATTGCCGGCATCGTGCTGGTGTTCCTGTTATTGGGTTATCTGATTTATGCCCTGATTAATGCGGAGGCGTTCTGATGGCTGCTCAGGCGTTTTTGCTTATTGCCAGCTTTTTACTGGTGCTGTTTGTGCTCGCCAGGCCGCTGGGAACAGCGCTGGCGCGGCTGATCAACAACGTGCCATTGCCGGGCACGAGAAACATTGAAAACGTGCTCTGGCGCATTTCAGGTATCAGCGACCGGGAAATGAACTGGCGCCAGTACCTGATGGCAATCCTGCTTCTGAATATCGTGGGACTTATTGCCCTCTTTACGCTGCTGATGCTTCAGGGCAGTCTGCCGTTGAACCCGCAGCAGTTACCCGGTTTATCCTGGCATCTGGCGCTGAACACGGCGGTCAGCTTTGTCACCAACACCAACTGGCAGTCTTACGCAGGGGAAACCACGCTCAGCTACTTCAGCCAGATGGCTGGGTTAACCGTGCAAAACTTTCTTTCTGCGGCCAGCGGTATCGCGGTGATCTTCGCCCTGACGCGCGCGTTTGCCCGTCAAAATATCAGCACCCTCGGCAACGCCTGGGTTGACGTCACGCGCATCGTCCTTTGGATCCTGATGCCTGTTGCGCTGATTATTGCCCTGTTCTTTATTCAACAAGGCACCCTGCAAAACCTGCTGCCTTATACCCCTTACACCTCGCTTGAAGGCGCCAGAGAACTTCTGCCAATGGGGCCAGTGGCGTCGCAGGAAGCGATCAAGATGCTGGGTACCAACGGCGGCGGCTTCTTTAACGCCAACTCATCGCATCCGTTTGAAAACCCAACGGCATTAACCAATTTTGTGCAGATGCTGGTGATCTTCCTGATCCCCGCCGCGCTCTGCTTCGCCTTTGGCGATGTGGTTAACGATCGCCGTCAGGGACGCACGCTGCTGTGGGCAATGTCGTTGATCTTCGTGGTCTGCGTCGCACTGGTGATGTGGGCCGAATGGAACGGCAACAGCCACTTCATGCAGCTGGGCGCTAACAGCAATATTAACCTTGAAGGCAAAGAGAGCCGCTTCGGCATTCTTGCCAGCAGCCTCTATGCGGTGGTCACCACGGCAGCCTCCTGCGGGGCGGTGAACGCCATGCACGACTCTTTCACCGCGCTCGGCGGCATGATCCCCATGTGGCTGATGCAGACTGGCGAGGTGGTCTTCGGTGGGGTTGGCTCGGGGCTGTACGGGATGCTGTTGTTCGTTCTGCTCGCCGTATTTATCGCCGGGCTGATGATCGGCCGTACGCCGGAGTATCTCGGCAAAAAAATCGACGTCCGCGAAATGAAGCTAACCGCACTGGCGATCCTGGTTACCCCCGCCCTTGTGCTGCTCGGCACCGCGCTGGCGCTGATGACCGAAGCCGGTCGCAGCGGCATCTTTAACCCGGGCATTCACGGCTTTAGCGAAGTGCTTTACGCCGTTTCGTCTGCCGCTAACAACAACGGCAGCGCCTTTGCAGGGTTAAGCGCCAACTCACCGTTCTGGAACTGCCTGCTGGCATTTTGCATGTTCGTTGGGCGTTTCGGGGTGATTATTCCCGTCATGGCGATCGCTGGAGCACTGGTGAATAAGAAGATCCAGCCGACCACCACCGGTACGTTACCGACTCACGGCGCGCTGTTCGTCGGCCTGCTGATTGGCACCGTTCTGCTGATGGGTGCCCTGACCTTTATCCCCGCCCTCGCGCTAGGCCCGGTTGCGGAATACCTCTCTTTACGCTGATTTTGCGGAGAATTTGTCATGAGTCGTAAACAACTGGCCCTGCTCGAACCGACGTTAGTTCGTCAGGCCCTCATGGATGCGGTAAAAAAACTCAGCCCGCGCGTGCAGTGGCACAACCCGGTGATGTTTATTGTCTGGACTGGAAGTTTACTCACCACCGTACTGGCGATTGCCATGGGAACGGGACACCTTTCAGGGAATGCAACGTTTACTGCCGCCATCAGCCTGTGGCTGTGGTTTACCGTACTGTTCGCCAACTTCGCCGAAGCGCTGGCGGAAGGCCGGAGTAAGGCGCAGGCCAACAGCCTGAAAGGGGTGAAAAAGACCGCCTTCGCGCGCAAATTACGTGAACCTAAATATGGCGCGCAGATGGACCACGTGCCAGCGGATGAACTGCGTAAAGGCGACGTGATGCTGGTGGAAGCTGGCGACATCATCCCCTGCGACGGGGAAGTGATCGAGGGCGGCGCGTCGGTAGACGAAAGCGCCATTACCGGGGAATCCGCACCGGTGATCCGTGAGTCCGGCGGGGATTTCGCCTCTGTTACCGGCGGGACACGCATTCTTTCCGACTGGCTGGTGATCCAGTGCAGCGTCAACCCGGGTGAAACCTTCCTCGACCGGATGATCGCCATGGTGGAAGGCGCCCAGCGTCGTAAAACGCCGAACGAGATCGCCCTGACCATTCTGCTGGTGGCGCTCACCCTTGTCTTCCTGCTGGCCACGGCGACACTGTGGCCCTTCTCCGCCTACGGTGGTACAGCGGTCAGCATCACCGTACTGATCGCCCTGCTGGTCTGTCTGATCCCCACCACTATCGGTGGCCTGCTGTCCGCGATTGGCGTGGCGGGGATGAGCCGTATGCTGGGCGCGAACGTCATCGCCACCAGCGGACGCGCCGTAGAAGCCGCGGGTGACGTAGACGTGCTGCTGCTGGATAAAACCGGAACCATCACCCTGGGGAATCGTCAGGCCTCTGACTTTTTACCCGCTCCCGGCGTGGATGAAAAAACGCTGGCCGACGCGGCGCAACTTTCCTCTCTTGCCGATGAGACGCCGGAAGGCCGCAGCATCGTGATCCTGGCTAAGCAGCGCTTCAACCTGCGCCAGCGCGACGTACAAAGCCTGCACGCCACGTTTGTGCCCTTCACCGCGCAAACCCGCATGAGCGGGATCAACATTCAGGACCGGATGATCCGTAAAGGGTCCGTTGATGCCATTCGCCGTCATATTGAAGCCAATAACGGACACTTCCCTCCGGAAGTCGACCATCTGGTGGAAAGCGTGGCGCGTCAGGGGGCGACGCCCCTGGTGGTGGCGGAAGGTGCAAACGTTCTGGGGGTGATCGCCCTGAAGGATATCGTGAAAGGCGGTATTAAAGAGCGTTTCGCCCAGATGCGTAAGATGGGCATTAAAACGGTGATGATCACCGGGGATAACCGCCTCACCGCAGCCGCCATTGCCGCTGAAGCGGGCGTGGATGATTTCCTTTCCGAAGCGACGCCGGAAGCGAAGCTGGCTTTGATCCGTCAGTATCAGGCGGAAGGCCGTCTGGTGGCAATGACCGGTGACGGCACCAACGACGCCCCGGCACTGGCGCAGGCCGACGTGGCGGTGGCGATGAACTCCGGCACCCAGGCGGCAAAAGAGGCGGGCAACATGGTGGATCTCGACTCGAACCCGACCAAGCTGATTGAGGTGGTACACATCGGGAAGCAGATGCTAATGACGCGCGGCTCGCTAACCACGTTCAGTATCGCCAACGACGTGGCGAAGTATTTCGCCATTATCCCGGCGGCCTTCGCGGCCACTTACCCGCAGTTGAATGCTCTGAACGTGATGCACCTGCACTCTCCGGCCTCGGCCATTCTGAGCGCGGTGATCTTCAACGCCCTGATTATCGTCTTTCTTATTCCGCTGGCGCTGAAAGGGGTGAGCTATAAGCCGCTGACGGCGGCCGCCATGCTGCGCCGCAACCTGTGGATTTACGGCCTGGGCGGGCTGGTGGTGCCCTTTATCGGGATCAAGGTTATCGACGTGTTGTTAACGCTCTTCGGTCTGGTTTAAAAGGTGAAACGAATGACGATGTTACGTCCCGCTATACTGTTGTTTATTCTGCTGTCTCTGATTACCGGCGGGCTGTACCCGCTGATGACGACGGTGCTGGGCCAGTGGTGGTTTGAGGACCAGGCCAACGGGTCGCTGATCATCCAGAACGGTGAAAGCCGCGGCTCGCGTCTGATTGGGCAGAACTTTACGGACCCGCGCTACTTCCAGGGACGCCCTTCCGCCACTGCGGAAAGCCCGTATAATCCAATGGCCTCCGGCGGCAGCAA
Organism: Enterobacter cloacae complex sp. IR5418; assembly: GCF_049238105.1. Classification (NCBI taxonomy): domain Bacteria; kingdom Pseudomonadati; phylum Pseudomonadota; class Gammaproteobacteria; order Enterobacterales; family Enterobacteriaceae; genus Enterobacter; species Enterobacter cloacae complex sp. IR5418. The sequence goes on from NZ_JBMKHS010000004.1 coordinate 214,865, forward strand.
TCTGGCAGGCAGCAATCCTGACCTGGACAAAGCCGTTGCTGAACGCGTTGCCGCCCTGCGCGCCGCGAATCCACAGGCCAGCCGGGAGGTGCCGGTTGAGCTGGTCACCGCCTCCGCAAGCGGGCTGGATTACAGCCTGACGCCAGATGCGGTGGTGTGGCAGATCCCGCGCGTGGCCGCCGCCCGCCAGCTGACCGCCGAACAGGTAAGCCAGCTGGTTGCAGAACATACGCAAAAGCCGCTGGTCAGCTTTATCGGCATGCCGGTAGTGAACATTGTTGAGCTGAATCTGGCGCTGGATGCGCTAAGGAAGAACTAAATGACCGACGAGCCCATGCGCCCGGATCCGGACAGGCTGCTTGAACAGACGGCTGAAGCCCATCGCGGCAAGCTGAAAATTTTCTTCGGCGCCTGCGCGGGCGTCGGGAAAACCTTCGCTATGCTGACGGAAGCCCAGCGGCTGCGGGCGCAGGGGCTTGATATTCTCATCGGCGTGGTGGAAACCCACGGTCGCAAAGAGACGGCGGCGCTGCTGAAGGGGCTGGCGACGCAGCCGCCCCAGCGGATCAGCCATCGCGGGCGGCTGGTCACGGAGTTCGACCTTGATGCCGCCCTCGCCCGCCGCCCCGCGCTGATCCTGATGGACGAACTGGCGCACAGCAACGCCCCTGGCTCACGCCATCCTAAGCGCTGGCAGGATGTTGAGGAGCTGCTTGAGGCAGGCATCGACGTCTTCACCACGGTGAATGTTCAGCATCTGGAAAGCCTGAACGACGTGGTGAGCGGCGTAACCGGTATTCAGGTACGGGAAACCGTCCCCGATCCGTTTTTTGATTCCGCCGATGAAGTGGTACTGGTTGACCTGCCGCCGGACGATCTTCGCCAGCGCCTGCACGAAGGCAAGGTGTATATTGCCGGCCAGGCCGAACGCGCCATCGAACATTTTTTCCGCAAAGGGAACCTGATTGCCCTGCGCGAGCTGGCCCTGCGCCGCACCGCCGATCGCGTTGATGACCAGATGCGCGCCTGGCGAGACCTACAGGGGCAGGAGCGCGTCTGGCACACGCGGGACGCCATTCTGTTATGCATTGGTCACGGCAGCGGCAATGAAAAACTGGTGCGTACCGCCGCCCGGCTTGCAGCGAAGTTTGGCAGCGTCTGGCACGCGGTCTACGTCGAAACGCCGCAGCTTCACAGCCTGCCGGAAAATCAACGTCGCGCCATTTTGAGCGCATTGCGGCTGGCGCAGGAGCTGGGCGCCGAAACCGCAACCCTGTCCGATCCGCAGGAAGATAAAGCTATTTTGCGCTACGCGCGTGAGCACAACCTGGGCAAGATTGTCATTGGGCGTCGCCAGCATCGCCGCTGGTTTAGCCGTGAATCGTTTGCCGACAGGCTGGCCCACCGCGCACCGGATCTTGATTTAGTCATCGTCGCGCTGGATGACAAGCCCGCCCCCCTGCCCACCCGTACGCCGGACGCACGTACCTTTGGCGATAAATGGCGCATTCAGATCCGGGGCTGCCTGGTGGCCGTGGTGCTTTGCGCCCTGATTACGGTGATTGCCAGCCAGTGGCTGATCGCCTTCGATGCCGCCAATCTGGTCATGATTTATCTGCTGGGTGTCGTTGTGGTCGCGCTCTTTTATGGCCGCTGGCCGTCGGTGCTGGCCACGGTGATCAACGTCATCAGCTTCGATCTGTTCTTTATTGCGCCGCGCGGGACGCTTGCTGTCTCGGACGTGCAATACATCCTGACCTTTGCCGTGATGCTTACCGTCGGGCTGGTGATCGGGAATCTGACGGCCGGTGTACGCTACCAGGCACGCATTGCCCGCTACCGCGAGCAGCGCACGCGCCATCTGTATGAAATGTCAAAATCGCTGGCGGTCGGCCGCACGCAGCGGGATATCGTGCAGACCAGCGAGCAGTTTATCCGCTCGACCTTTCATGCCAGTAACCTGATTTTGCTCCCCGACGAGCAGGGGCGCCTTCGCCCGCTGACCTCCGCTTCGGGCATGACGCCCTGGGATGAAGCGATTGCCCGCTGGAGTTTCGATAAGGGTTTACCTGCCGGTGCCGGAACCGACACCCTGCCCGGCGTGCCTTATCAGATCCTGCCGCTGCGCAGCGCGGATAAAAATCACGGGCTGGTCATCGTCGAGCCGTCTAACCTGCGTCAGCTGATGATCCCCGAGCAGCAGCGCCTGCTGGAAACCTTCACCCTGCTGGTCGCCAGCGCCCTTGAACGGCTGGCGCTCACCACGAGCGAAGAGCAGGCGCGTCTGGCAAGCGAGCGCGAAAGCGTCCGAAACTCGCTGCTGGCCGCGCTGTCACACGATTTGCGCACCCCGCTTACCGTGCTGTTTGGTCAGTCCGAAATTCTGACGCTGGATCTGGCGGCGGAAGGTTCAAAACATGCGATGCAGGCCAGCGAAATTCGCCAGCACGTGCTGAATACCACGCGCCTGGTGAATAACCTGCTGGATATGGCGCGCATTCAGTCCGGCGGATTTAACCTCAAAAAAGAGTGGCTCACCCTTGAGGAGGTTGTCGGCAGTGCGCTGAAGATGCTGGAGCCGGGTCTCGGCGGGCGCCATATTGAGCTGGACATGCCGGACCCCCTGACGTTAATCCATGTGGATGGCCCGCTGTTTGAACGCGTGCTGATTAACCTGCTGGAAAATGCCGCTAAATTCGCCGGGGCAAAGGCCCGTCTGGGGATTGCTGCCAGGGTGGATAACAGTGCGCTGCGGCTCGAGGTCTGGGATACCGGGCCGGGGATTCCGTCGGGTCAGGAGCGCGCCATATTCGAAAAATTCGCGCGTGGTAATAAGGAGTCCGCCATTCCGGGCGTTGGGCTGGGGCTGGCGATCTGCCAGGCGATTGTCGACGTGCATGGCGGCACCATTTCCGCAGAGAACCGCCCGGAAGGTGGCGCACGCTTTTGTGTTACACTTCCTCTTGAAACCCCGCCAGAACTTGATGAATTACCAGAGGATGTGTGATTAACGTTCTGATTGTTGAAGATGAGCTTGCTATCAGCCGATTTCTGCGTACCGCGCTGGAAGGCGACGGTTTGCGCGTTCATGAAGCCGGTACGCTTCAACGGGGGTTAATTGAAGCGGCCACCCGCAAGCCAGACCTGGTTATCCTGGATCTGGGACTCCCGGATGGCGACGGCATCGATTTTATTCGTGAGGTGCGTCAGTGGAGTCAGATGCCTGTTCTGGTGCTCTCTGCCCGGACTGAAGAGACGGATAAAATCGCCGCCCTGGATGCCGGAGCGGATGATTATCTGATCAAACCGTTTGGCATTGGCGAGTTACAGGCCCGGCTTCGTGTGGCGCTGCGTCGACACAGTGCCACGTCCCCTTCTGATCCGGTGTACGCCTTTGGCGATATCCGCGTCGATCTTGCCGCCCGCCGCATCGTGCGAGGGGAAGAGGAGATCCACCTCACGCCTATCGAATTTCGTCTGCTGGCCGTGCTGCTCAATAACCATGGCAAGGTGTTAACGCAGCGACAGCTGTTAAGCCAGGTCTGGGGGCCGAATGCGGTCGAGCATAGTCACTATTTACGCATTTATATGGGACACCTTCGTCAGAAACTGGAAGCCGATCCCGCGCGTCCTCGCCATTTATTAACAGAAACCGGTATCGGATATCGGTTTATGATCTGAATAAGTATTCATATTCATTTTAAATAAATAACCCCATCAGCCTGAATATGCCATGAAAATAACGAAGAGATTATTTTCATGGTGATATCCGCCCTTCCAAAACACAATTCAAACATCGAT